>JAEYVS010000060.1 GCA_023429265.1 Bacteroidota bacterium
TGATTCCAAAACTTTCTTTATAAAATAAGAACGCGCCCAGAGCAGTAACCGCCGGTGTGGTGCTCATCACGATGCTCCCTACAACTCCCGATACCCGCTTCATTCCCTCCAGCATAAATATAGAGAAGAGAAATACGCCGACGACCGATATCACTCCCAGGAGCATCCAGTCTTTTTTAGAGATGGATTTTAATGTATCTCTTTCTTTTATCAGAAAGGGGAGAAGCACGAGAAATCCCACCAGCACCCTTAGAAATGACCCCGCGTATACGGGAAAACCCTCTGTCACGATCTTGCTGACCGGTGTACTGCTGCCGTAAATAGCCATTCCCGCGAATAGAAGTAATGGGATTTTTATTTTATTGATGAATTCCAAATTAAGGATAAATTAATTATTTTTACCAAGAATATCAAATGACCCAAAACTATAATAACAACAACGACAAATCCTTCACCGTTCACGACCTCCCGCTGAGCGAGCGGCCTCGTGAGCGGTTACTATCTGCCGGACCGAAAGCGCTTTCGAGTCTCGAACTTCTTGCGTTGATACTCGGCAGGGGAATCAAAGGAGAGTCCGTTATGGTCACAGCTCAAAAACTGCTCTCGCACTTCGGTTCCCTGAAAAATACGCTTGAAGCCTCAATAGCTGACCTTACAAAGATCCGCGGTCTGGGTCCTGCTAAAGCTTCACAGCTTATGGCGTGTTTTGAGATTGCCAGGCGGATAGCCCACGAAGAGATATCCGACGAACTCAACCGCACAAACCGCGATTCCATAAAAACACCGGAAGCCGCCGTTAGACTCGTCAGGTCCGAGATAACCGATTTTTCAAAGGAAAACTTTTTCGTGCTGTCATTCGATACAAGAAATAAGCTGATAGGAATAGATAAAGTTTCGCTGGGGACTCTGAATGCAAGCCTCGTTCATCCGCGCGAGACATTCGAGTCAGCGATACGTAAACACGCCGCGCAGATAATGATAGCGCATAATCATCCCTCCGGGAGCACAGAGCCATCGGAAGAAGACATTAAAATTACCAAAAGGCTCTACGAAGCAGGCAAAATAATGGGTATCGAGCTTATCGACCACCTCATAGTGACCCGAAATCATTACCTGAGTTTCATGGAAAAGGGACTAATATAGATATAGCGCGGCGAAGTCACCGCGCATATTTTGGAGTTTGGTGATTAAAAACTCAATAATCGAGGTCGTCATCATCTTCATCTTCCATTTCATACAGCATCATTGATTGGAAGAAAATTCCATCAGGTGTTACCATTGCTCCGCCTTCAGGTTCCCAACCTTCATCTATCAGGTCGTTGACGATTCTTTCCAGTTCCGGGATGCTCTGAGCAGTTGCGATCTTATATTCCATTTTGAAGTGTGTTTGGTTAGTATCCAAAATTATGTTTTTCGCAGTCTAAATTCAATTGTGTATTTTTTCTTTAAATACCCATAATTTTTCGGTTTAATTTGTAATCTATATTTAAGATTTTACCTGAATGGGATTTTTTTGTTAATACAGTTATGTTATATAAGTTAAATGGAATATAAAGATTATTATAATATCCTTGGAGTTGAAAAGTCAGCATCGCAGGATGACATAAAAAATGCCTTCAGAAAGCTTGCAATGAAGTATCATCCTGATAAGACAAAGGGTGATAAGACAGCTGAAGATAAGTTTAAAGAGGTCAATGAGGCATATGAAGTTCTAAGAGATCCCGAAAAACGGAAGAAGTATGATACTATGGGCTCCAACTGGAAGGCATACGAACAGTCAGGAGGACAGCAGGGCGGATTCGACTGGTCCCAGTTCTATGACCAGGGGGCAGCTGGTGGTGGGCAGAGGTCTTACCGTTTTGAAACAGGGGGCAGTGACAGCGATTTTTTCGGTGGCGGAGTTTTCAGCGACTTCTTCGAGCAGATGTTTGGCGGCGGGGGAGGCGGAGGCTACAGGCAGCAGAGAGGAGCCCGGGGTGCTATCCCTGTCAGGGGTCATGACCTCACTGCGGAGATGGACATAACTCTCGATGAGGCATACAGCGGAGTGTCAAGAACATTCCGTCTTGAAGAGGAAGCCATCAGGCTGAACATAAAACCCGGAATAAAAGATAAACAGGTATTAAAACTTGGTGGAAAAGGCGCGCCGGGCATCAATGGCGGACAGCCGGGTGACCTTCTTCTAACGATCAACGTAAAAAGTGACGGTCGGTATGAAAGAAAAGGAGATGATCTTTATGCTGATCTGGATGTGGATCTATATACCGCGATTCTGGGAGGTAAAGTCCCGTTTAGAACTTTTAAAGGTACGGTTAATGTTACAATTCCCGCGGGAACGCAGAGCGGTAAGCTGCTAAAATTGCCCGGTATGGGAATGCCGTCATATTCCGTGAGGGATAAACTCGGAGATCTTTATTTAAAGGTTGAAGTTCGGGTTCCTCAGGATCTTTCGGATAAAGAAAGGCAGCTTTTCGAGGAATTGAAGGCGCTGAGGGCAAAGAATTAGGGTTTTAGAAAATTTTTAGAATAGTTATATTCATAGTTCGCTGTAGAATGCGGTGGTGGCGGAACTGGTAGACGCGCCATCTTGAGGGGGTGGTGCCACCTAGGTGTGGGGGTTCGAGTCCCCCCCACCGCACGAAATCCCGGAAAGTATTATACTTTTCGGGATTTTTGTATTTAAGTCTTAATTATCTCTCTTTTAGATATTCAGAATGTTCCGATTATGACTTCTTCTGATGATATGTAAGAGCCATTCTTATGCATTCGGATACCGTTTTGCGGTGTAGTTTTTCTTGAATATCAAATATTATGGCTCTGTTCTTCTCGAATGTGAGTTCATTGGGAAAAAGCTTCCTGAAACTTTCAATTAGATTAGTCTGGCAATGGAAATATAGTGCGTACTTATCAATATCGCCTTTAACTGCACCTATCCGTATGGTTGAACCGCTTTTAGTCTCAGGAGTGAGATAACTAGGCTGACCCCATTTAAGAGTTTCCTGAATTTTACCAACCCCATCTGTTTTCCCTGCGGTCTCAAAAATAAGTTCGCGGAGTTCCATCAGTTTTTTACGTAGAGGAGGCGGGTAATTATCAAACACAGATGCAGCTTCAAGATCTTCGAATGGACGATATTTCATTAATAAAATTAGCCAATCGGATTATCGGGTGCAATCCTATTCTTCTTTCTTGCTATCATCGCATCGATGCTATACTTACCTGCTCCGAGGAATATCAAAGCAATGAATACAACCATAATCTCAATCGGATGAAACACTCTGCCCCACGGATCCATTGCAGTCAGATGTCGCATCGCGGCAACGATCATTGTGAAAGCAAGAAATGCAGACGATGTTCGGGTGAATAATCCCATTAGCAATAGTATACCTCCTCCAAATTCTGTGATTGCTGCCATAAATCCCCAGAAAACAGGAACGAATGTAATTCCCAGGTTTGCCATGGAGCTTCCAAGCTTTTCCCATAGCTGTGGACCACCCATCATTTTTGGAAGTCCGTGAACAAATATGAAGGAAATGCCGATACCGATGCGTAAAATTAATAAGCCAATGTCTTTGTGCCTTTCGAAGAAGTGCTTTACCATTCTAACTCCCGGTTTGATTTTGATTGATTCCCAGATATAACCCTAACCAAATTACGGGAGTTTAAGTTGCCGTTTATTACAATCCCGCTAGAATATTTTTTATTTGGTTTGTATGCCTTTTATAATGAAACACCATAAAATATAGCAATTCGAAGCCTGTCATCTGACCGCTGCCCGGCAGCTCCATATCCGTGCAAATTTTTGTGAGGTTTCTTTCCTCTGCAGCCTTCAAGGCATCATTGTGAATCTTCTTCAAAGCTTCCTTCATTTCATTCATATCATGCCCGCTCTTTTCGGGGTTATTAAATTCCGGATTCGTGTACTTCGCGCTAAAGTCCATAAATATTTGCTCCAGTTCCGGTACTTTTTCATCCTTTACACGGTCAGTTTCTTCCAGGTTCCCATATATCAGGGAAGTTACGTTGGATTTTACAAGGTGCTCGCATACCTCTCCTGCGTTCCATCCACCGTATTGCGGAGCTTTATTAAAGCTCTCTTGATTAAATTTATCCAGAGTATCTTTTAGCTCTTCGAATGTTTTATCGAGGTCTTCTTTTATTTTATAGCTCATAAATTTTCAGTCTTTTTTCTTCTAAATATTAATGCGTCTAAACCATACCTGCCCGCGCCTGTAAAGAGAAGTAAAATAAATATGGATAAATATACCACAGGAGTAATGACATTATACCACTGATCCTGCATCGAAAGATGTTGCATCGTCGCGAATATCATCGTAATACCCATCAACACAGCCGCAGGTCTCACAAATAATCCGAGCACCAGTAGTATCCCGCCTCCGAATTCACTGATCGTTGCCATAAATCCCCAGAATGTCGGAGCAAAGCTAAAACCAAGGTTAGCTGTTGCTGCACCTATCTGCTCCCACAATACAGGTCCTGCCTCCATCTTAGGCAGTCCGAATATCAGACTAAATGCAATCCCGACCGTCAGCCGTAGTATGAATATGCCAATGTCTTGATTTCTTTCGAGAGTGTTCATTTTGGATAAGTTTTATTGGTTAATGATATAATTTTTCATTATCTGCTTACATCGTAGCTCACCATCCATTGTGTACCGAATCTATCCGTCAGCATTCCGAAATAGGATCCCCAGAATACGTCAGCCATTGGCATATGAGCATTTCCTCCCTCAGAAAGAGCGCTGTATATTCTGTCAGCTTCATCCTTGCTCTCCGCGCTGATGGAAAGATAGAAATTATTCCCGGCTTTCATCGGATGGCCAAGCTCCTCCATTGCGTCTGTTCCCATTAGAACATTCCCGTCACCTATGGGAAGAGCAATGTGCATAATTTTATCCTGAACGTTCTCAGGGACTTTGTCTTTTTCAGGAGTATCCGCGAATCTTTGTATCATTACAAATTCACCCCCGAATATAGATTTGTAGAAGTTAAATGCTTCTTCGGTTGTGCCCGGAAAATTTAAATAAGGGTTTATTTTCATTTTTCTATTTCCTTAATATTTAAAGTTAATTAAAAATTACTCAGAATATTATGAATTAATAGCTCGAATACTTCATCAGAACTATCCCGCAGTCGAATTTCATCGAATCCTCGAGCTTCAGATCCATCCTATCCCCGACTTTATCGAATATTCTGAGTCCTTTTCCAACCACTGTGGGATTGATAAATAAATAATACTCATCTATGAGCCTCTCTTTCACCAGACTTGTAACAAAACTTGCACCGCCGTAAACAATGATATCATCACCACCCTGTGCTTTTAGCTCCTTTATTCTATCTGTGGAATTCTCCACAGTTGTATTTTTCCATTTAGATTCAGTGAGTGTCCTGCTGAATGTGATCTTCGGAGTGTCTATGAATATCTTGGCTGCATCATAATTTGGTGATTCAGGATTTTTGCATACTTCCTCCCAGTGAGAGATGAATCCGTCCGTCATCTTTCTTCCGAGTAGGATGGTATCATACGAATGTGTCAGCTCCGTGGCATATTCTTCCATATCGTCACTCCAATCCCACGTCATCCAGTCCAGCTCGCCATTAGGTCCCCCTACGAATCCATCTAGCGACATTTGCATCTGCAATTTTACTTTTCTCATTAGTCTGATTTAAAGTTAATAAATTACATTTTACCGGTTGGCTGAAGAACACCAACCCTGTTGCCTTCGGTGTCTATGATAGCTGAATACAGTCCCACTCCGGGAATATCATCCGGTTCACCATTGCCGAAGTCTCCGCCTAATACCTTGCCGCCTGCTTCTTCTACAGCTTTCATTGCTTCTTGAATGTCTTCGACAGCAATTACCACCGAAGGAAGACTATTCTTTTCACTTTTTTGAAATAACCCTCCATTAATAATACCTTTTTGTGTGGGCCAGCCTTTTTCATCGGTCTCTGCTGTCTTTACTATAGTGTAATTTCCCATCTCAGGTCCTAGTTTGTTTGCATCCCAACCGAATACAGTTGAGTAAAAATCCGAGGCCCGGTCCCTGTCTTCTACAGGTAATTCGAAATGTACTACCGGATTCATTTTTTTCATTAATGTTCTGATTTTATTTGTTCTCTAAAATATTTTTTAAATTGTTTAAGCTTGTCTCGAGGTCGGGACCAAGTACATCGTCCATGTCCATAAAGATAAGCATTGCATTCATTGGGTAGCCCATCTCACTATCAAATGTCCATTTCACTTTAGTTTGATCCTCGGAAATCGATTCTGTGGTCATATTGATCTGTGCGGTCCCCTCAAAAGGCTCCTCAAATCTCGTCTCCGTGTCGATCCTTTCATTCGCCGTGATCCCTTTAATCTCCATCTCACCTTTACCGACATTATTATCCTCACTTTCCCACGCGTATATAAAGCCCATCGTTCCGTCCAGACCGGTGAAGTCTTTCTTCATATTCGGGTCTGCCATCGTCCACTTATTGTAGTAATCCTGATTCTTAAGGTATTTTACGTATTCAAATACTTCGGCAGTTGGCTTGTTTATAACAACTTCCCGAGAAACTGTATAATCTTTTTTAGCAAACAACCCGAGTATTAAAGGGATTGCTATGAGTACAACTACTATGATAATTACGATCTTTAAGATTTTCATTTTTTTTAATTTTAATGTTAATCTATATAACTATGAATTCATTGCTCTTTCAATTTCAGCCAGATCGAACTTCCTCATTTGCATCAATGCTGCCATCGCTTTCCTGCCTTTCTCCGGGTCGGTGGTCATTATCTCTTCCCAGTTCTCGGGAGTGATCTGCCAGGAAAGTCCATACTTATCTTTGAGCCATCCGCACATCGATTCCTCACCGCCATTCGAAGTAAGCTCATTCCAGTAGTAATCAATTTCTTCCTGATCTTTACAGTTGACCATAAGAGAAATTGATTCATTGAATTTGAACAATGGTCCGCCGTTTAAGGCAAGGAAGGGTCTTCCTTCCAGCTCAAAGGAAACTGTCATCACAGCCCCTTTAGGCATTTTAATTGCTTCAGCTACCTGGTCATCATAGTAGGTAATTTTGTTGAGCTTTGAATTCTTGAATACAGATACATAATATTTTGCTGCTTCTTCTGCCTGGTTATCAAACCAAAGACATGTTCCGATTTTATCTGCCATTTTTCTAATTTTAATTTTAGCTTTAAACTTTAAACTTTAAACTTTCAGCTTACTGGTATTTCATTGGCTCATAGCCCAGAATCCTTCTCCAGAGCCCAATCTGCCCGATGAAATAGGCTTCACGATGAATTGAGAATCCAACCATCTCGAAATATGGAAACTTCATATCCTCCATATCAAAGATCTTATCCAGTGTTTCATCTGTCGCATTCACCAGAGCTTCCCTGAGTATTGGAGTAATGATGTCCCAATCGTCTTTATATGATTCCAGTGACGGATACTGAGCGTCATCCTTTATTCCCTGGTACTCTTTGAAATACTCGTCCGCTTTTTGCTTGTGGTCACCGCCGGTAAGAAGATTAGCCAGGTCATATCTCTGCTGTACCAAACTCCCTGCCAGCCACGCAATGTGATTAGCTTTAGTGTCCAGTCTTTTGTGTGAGTCTTCATCTGATATTCCGTCGATCACATTCCTGAAATAATCAGTATGAGTGTCATATAAAAAGAGCAGGGGACTTATTCGTGTACTTTTTGCTGTTAGATCCATTTTAATTTTCCTCTTTAAATTTTAATTTACTTTCAATCTTCAATCTTCAATCTTCAATCTTTGGACTTTTAACTTTGGACTTTTAACTTTTAACTTTTAACTAAGTTTTATTCGTTTACTAAAACCTTAAATCCGCCGAATGCCATCTTCTTCAAGTCAAAAGGCATCTTTTCGAAGCTCATGTCACCTGCTCCTAGTCTCGGGTCAGCCATTACTTTCTTATTTACCTGGTCCCTGTGAGCGCGGGATTTATATGTAATGAAGGCAAATATGATAGTCTCGTCTTTTGCCGGTTTTATGTAATCTGCAAACCCTGTCATACCTTCGATATTCATATCGTCACCGGTACTTTCGATGTATTCGAGCGCGCCGTACTCTCTCCAGATCTTTCCGGCTTTGCTCGACATTTTCTTATATGCGTCCAGGTTCTTTGTGGGTACAGGGAGCAAAAATCCATCTACATATTTTGCTTCACTCTTTACAGATTTCTTCGGTGCTGCTCTCTTTACTGTTTTCTTAACTGCCTTCTTTGTTGCTTTTGCCATTGTTGTTTTCTCCTTAGAGTTTATTGTTAAAGTTACTTGTCTTCTATAATTGAAAGAATATTTCCTGCCGGATCTTTAAACCACGCGATCGTCGGACCATTTCCTCTCATAATCCCTCTCTCATCAGTTTTAATGTCTCCTTCATATTGTTCAAATTTCACACCCTGCCCGGTCAATTCATCCACCGCGCTGTCGATATCCTCAACGAAGAAATTCAATACCGTGTATGTAGCGGGCTGGTGATCTTCCTTCGGATAAATTATGACCTCAGTATCACCGTCTATCTTTACGTGAAGAATATTACCCATATCTTCATCCTGCGTTACATTCAGTCCCAGGATGTTCGTGTAAAAGTCTTTTGCTTTCTCGATGTCGTTCGCTGAAAATCCGCTGAATGCGCCTTTTGTCTTTAACATTTTGATTCTCCTTAATTATTATAATGTTTTCGGTTGAGTTTCACCCGGCAGTTCAGGCAGGTCTACTGGCCTTTCTGAACTCGGTCTTACTTTTCGTAAAGTTATTACTGTCATTATAGCCGTCGCGATTGCCAGCACTGCGCTAATGTACGCTATTGTCTCGACAGCTGAAGTAAATGCCATCTGCGCCGCCACTATTAATTCTCCCGCTAATACTGTATTCTCTAACTCTGAAGCATACTGAATCGCCCCGCCAAGTGTGGATTTAATGGTCTCTCCTGCTTCCGTCGGAATTCCCGCGGGCATCTTATCACTCACCACCAGCCTGTAAACCGCTGTACTGATACTACCAAGTATCGCAATCCCGGAAGCCCCTCCGAACTCCGCGCAGGTCTCGGAAATTCCCGATGCCGCCCCCGCCTTTTCAGCAGGTGCCGTGCCTATGATAATATCCGTTGTGAGTGTCACAACAGGTGCCATTCCCAGGGCTGATACTCCGGAAGCTATTACTATCGTCCATACTCCGGGGTGACTTCCTACCTGTGCAAGTATGAGCGACCCGATCGCGGCTATGATAAATCCTGCTCCCATTAAATAAGCGGGTTTTATCCTTCTCGCAAGAATTGGTGATAACATTGCCCCGGCGATGAATCCGAATGACGATGGAATGCTGTATATACCTGCTTCGAGAGGAGTTAGCCCTAATACAAGCTGTAGATATTGAGCCGTGAATATGAATGCGCCGAATGCTGTAAATGTACTGAGCATATATGCGACGAGTGCTGAACTGAATGCCCTGTCCCTGAATAAATTTAAATCTATCAATGGATTGGAGATCATCTTTTGGCGGTGAATGAATATTGCTCCGATCACTAATCCAATTAGTATCGACATGCCCGCCATTATATCGAAACCGAATTCCGCCGATCTTTTTATTCCGAATATTATTGAGAGCACCGCCCCGATCGATAATGCCGCGCTCAATATGTCTATCTTACCTGCGTTCGGATCTTTGAATTCCGGCAGTAGGTAGGGACCCAGTATCAATATCAGCACCATAACCGGCACGCTCAATAAGAACACCGAGCCCCACCAGAAATACTCTATCATCACGCCGCCCACCACCGGCCCAATGAGGCCGCCAATGGAATAGCTCGTAATCCAGACACCTATTGCCATCGACCTCTGCTTCGGATCGTGGAACATATTTCGTAACAATGACAATGTCGAAGGAGCGATAGTAGCCCCTGCAAGTCCGAGTATCGCTCTTGTAACGATTAGCATATGTGAACTCGTCGAGAATGCCGCCAGTATCGATGCGATACCAAAGAACGTTGCTCCTATGAATAATAATTTTCTGCGTCCGATCCTGTCTCCCAGTGTTCCCATTGTTATCAACATTCCCGCGACGAGAAAACCGTATATGTCTATTATCCAGAGCAGCTCCGATCCGCTCGGCTGTAGGTCAGCGCTTAGCTGAGGTATCGCCAGGATCAGTACCGTCAGATCCATCGAATATAATAGGCACGGGAGTGCTAGTACCGCGAGTCCGATCCATTCCTTCTTCCCGGCTTTCGGGAAATTCTTATCTGAAGTTTTTTCTATGTTTTCGTTTGAGTCCATCAGGGATTAATCTTCTATTAGAGTTATTTGAGTTTTGAGATTACTTACGAATTCTATTACGGATTCAATGTCTATGTCATCGGAATGTGATTCTATCCTTAGTACCTTATCGCAGTCATCGAGATCGAAGTTTGCAATGTAAGATGGAAATTTCTCATTCAGCATTCTTAGTATTACGCTGCCTTTGTTATTGTCTGTTACGTCTGTTTTAAATATTTCTACTATTCCGTAATCCATAGTAAATAATTTAGTGATTCATTATTAATTCTATACAAATGTATATAACTTTTGCCAATAAATTAGTGTGTGATTACGCCAATGTAAAAGGGCAATTACGACAAATAAGGTATAAATTGACAAAACAGGGGGTAATTATGCCAACTTGAGGGGTTGAATGCGACACATTTTTGTTTTAATTTTGTAATAGAAGACAGTATCCACAAATTTAACGGTATATAAATTAAAATGAAAAGAATATCGATTTTAGTCCCAAAAAAAGCAATCCTCGGAAGCCTCGAGGGCACGCGTATGATCTTTTCCCAGGTCAATCAGTTCTTTCAGATGAGAGGCGCGCCTCCGTTATTTGACGTGCAGCTGGTCGGCCTGAGTAAAGAAACACCCCTTAGCGGCGGAGCATTCACCGCGAATGCGCACAAGCTCATAACCGAGGTGGATGAAACAGACCTTATTGTTATTCCTGCGTTCGATGGTGACCCCCGGGAGGCAGTCGAAGCCAATAAGGAGTTCCTGCCCTGGATAGTGGCTCAGTATAAAAAAGGCGCGGAGATCGCGAGCCTGTGTATGGGGGCTTTCATACTTGCTGAGACCGGTCTGGTGGATGGCAGAAAATGCTCTACTCACTGGATTGCCGCGAATGACTTCCGTAAGATGTTCCCGGATGTCGAGCTCGTCGATGACAGGGTAGTAACCGAAGAGCAGGGGATCTATTCCAGCGGAGGAGCCTTCTCGTATCTCAATCTGATACTCCACCTGGTGGAAAAATATGCCGGACGTGAAATGGCGGTCTTTGCATCTAAGGTTTTTGCCATCGAGCTGGAGAGAACCAGTCAGTCTGCCTTCTCGATATTCCACGGACAGAAGGATCACGAGGACGAAGAAGTAAAAAAAGCACAGACATTCATCGAGGAGCACTATACGGATAAGCTCACAGTGGATGAACTCGCCAAAATGTTCTATATAGGACGCCGGACTTTCGAGCGCCGCTTCAAGAAAGCTACGACTAATACTATCATCGAATATATCCAGCGCGTGAAAATAGAAGCCGCGAAGAAGATGCTCGAGACATCACGCGAAAACGTGAACGAAGTAATGTACTCCGTAGGCTACTCGGACAGCAAAGCCTTCCGCACGACATTCAAAAAAGTCGTCGGCTTCTCACCACTGGAATACCGGAAGAAGTACAACAAGGAAATGGCGTACTCATAGTTAAAAGTATAAAGTCCAAAGTTTAAAGTAATATGTTTTTTCAGGGAGATAAATTTCAGTGTATGAGCTTAGTTTTTTTAATTAGTGGTTTTTTCATAATTTGGTAGATTGGTGTTTTAAAATCGTTTGATTTGTTTTTATAGTTGTTTAGAAAAATTTTGTGTTCGGTCATAAAATTTAGTTTGTAAAAACAAGAGTTTCCTAAGAGGATGTTCCCGAAGAGTTTTTTAATTCTTCTACAGCCAAAAGATTTTTAGCCACTATTTTCACCCCCAAAGGGGTCCCTTCGGGGGAATTACACTAATTTTCTTCTTCTTTTAACGTCAGCCACTCCCATAGGGATGCCTTCGGCAGAATTATCACCCCCAAAGGGGTCCCTACGGGAGAATTTTCTCCAATTTCACGAAATTTTTTTAAAGCTCTTATTTTCACTGATTGAATCTAATTCGTACGAATAGTAGGTACTGAAGAACTTTATATTAAGTCAAAGAACAGAAAGGATATACTACGTTAAAGCTAATACAAATATAGTAATATTTACGGTTATTGTCAAGGGGAAAATCCGGGATCTAGTTTAGCTGAGGATTTATAAGGTAATGTAATCTTTTCTGCTGCCTGCAAGGTAGATGAAGTGAATTGCCGAGTTTTAAGTCGTGGATAAAAAAATTATACCAAATGTTCCCGGCAGCTCCCGTCAGAGTCTCCACCGGGACTCTGGCTAAAAACAGAACAATCCCGCTTTATAATAACTTTTCTTAACATTATCCTAATAATTTTTTAAAATAGTCACAACTATTTTAGCTTGCTTTTAATAATAAAACCTTTAACTTCTATTTACACTATCACGGGGTGTTTCTGGCAGCATAATTTTATCTATTTTAGGTATTGATCACTATTTGGCGGATTACTTGTTCTAAATTTAACACTACTACTATGAAAACTATTTTATTCCTTATATTTTTTCAACTTTTCACCATAGATATTTACTCCCAGCTCGTCAATGACTTCAGAGTGAATGAGGGCACAGCGGTTACTAGTGACCTGGGGGGAAGAATTGATACAGACGAACAAGGTAATTATATCATTGTGTGGACTGATCGACGCACCGGAAGACCTAATGTATACGCTCAAAGATTCGATAAGAATTCCAATAGACTAGACAATAATTTCAGAGTAAATGAATTAGCTGATACTTCATCGGCACCGGATATTGCTGTTTTTAGAACAGGCAAGTTGGGAGTATGTTGGAGAGGCAGAACCTTCTCAGGAGCAGGGATAATTTTTAAAATATTTGATGATAAAGGGAATCCTATTTCAAACGAATTTCTAATAAGCGATAGTACTTCAGGGGATTTTGGTGAACCTTTTGTAGGAGTCAACTCCAGGGGAGAGTATATTGTCACCTGGGAACATAGGCCTAATTTTCAATCTAATGAAATTGTTTATTACCAGATGATAGATTCACTTGGCAATAAGATCGGGACAAACAGAATTGCGGATGATACTACATCGCGAAAGACCAATCCCTCTATCGATGTATTTTCTGATAATAGGTTTATTATTATGTGGCAGGATCAAAGACCTCCTGCTGCTCCTAACTTTGATGATGTGTACTACCAGATGTTCGATGAATCAGGTGAAAAGATAGGTGTAAATGAGAAGATAAATGACGATACGGTTTTTATGAACCAGCAGCTTTTCCCTCTTGGTGCTTCAGATTCCTTAAACAGATATTGTATTTGTTTTACATATTATGATTTTAATACAGCTCAAACGGAAATGGTTTGCCAGTTATATAATTCTGATGGAAGTAAAAACGGCAGTAACTTTGCTATAGCTCAAACTATAGATAGTGAGAATTTAAATGCAATTGATAAAAGACCCGATGGAAAGATTGTTGCCGCTTTTATCAGAAGTACAGTAAATCTTGGAATTTCCTATTTTCAGCGGTTAGATACCTCCGGAATGGAGATAGGAATACCTTTTAAAATATCAAATGAATTTCCCTCTATAAGTAAGTTTTACACTGATCTTGCAGTATTTGGAGATAATGTGATTAGTGTTTGGACTGACCTACGTAATGGTAATGAAGATGTTTTCTGTAATGTCCGCTCATTTGCCAATCCTGACAGCACAGTAAGCATTAACCAGATCTCTGCGGAAGTACCCGAAAAATACAAACTATACCAGAACT
>JAEYVS010000094.1 GCA_023429265.1 Bacteroidota bacterium
CTTCATCATCTCCTGCCGCGGTAAAAGTCTTGAGGTCACCGGTAAATAATGGCAGACTAAGGTCATCGTACAACTTTTGGAAAAAGGGTTTTACTTTTTTCACAGGCATCCCCATTTCACTAATGGAGAGAATGCTTTTCCCTGAGAATGGTTTATCAGACGAATTCTTAAGCCGATGCCTGGCGATAAATTCCACTATGTTTCCGGCAGGATCGTAAAAATATATTGAATGCGCATCCCAGGCTTTAAAATCAAATACAGTTTCACCGTCAAGAGGTATTAAATCCACTTTTCCATCCAGCCACTTGATTGTCCCATCCAATTGGTTTTCAGGGATATTAAACGCAAAATGGTAGAAAGGTTCGGATCCGGAAGTTTCGGGTTCAAACCTTAGAGTTGAATTTCCCGGATTTATGGAAATGTAACCGGATTCCCTTGTTACATTCATATCAAGCAGGTTACCATAAAATTCCGATAGCTCCTCTATAAGATGCGATTTTAATGTAATATTTCGAATATTCATATATTAAAAATAAAAAAAGCATCCGTAAAAACAAGATGCTTTTAAAAACACTATTTTAAATATCTTATGCCGTCACAGTCTCTTTGACAGGTCCGGGCCTGCCATAAATTAATGCTATAACAATGGTAGCGGTTAGAGTCATAAATCCTGAGATTAAACCGTCAAATAAAACCGAAAAGCCATCATAAATACGGAAAGTGGCGTACATATAAAAAACATAAGGTATCGTCATCAAAAAGCCCAGCCATAAGCCGGCAGTAAAGCCCTGTCCAATAGGAGAACCTCCTTTATTGAAAAATCGGGAGTAAATATAGCTCAGTAAAAATGCCTGGCTAAGGTTTGCAATCACAAGAGACCACCATCTATAAGATTCAGGAGCTCTGGCCATTTTTACATACGCTTCCGCAAAATAATCCATCATTAATATTCCATAGAATAGCCATCCCATTAAAAAGAGCACTATAAAACCAATAACTGTAGAAATTAATAATTTCATTCTAACTCCGGTTTGATTTTATAAAATTTCCAAATATAAAGACGGAATTACTTTATGTAAATTTACGGTATTTATTTTACAATTACATATTAAAAACCGGAGAATTACAAGAATAGCAATTCTGAAGAAGCAGCTCTAAGCTATTGTTTTATTATTACCCGCAGACTTTTTTGAATACCCTGAGAAAATTAAGCCCGAGGATCTTTCTTACTTCCTCCTGGGTGTAGCCTTCGGAAAGCAGTTTTTTAGTAAGATTAGGATACATTGTTACATCAGCAAGCTCGGAAGGAGTATCAATACCTCCGTCGAAATCCGAACCAATACCCACGTAATCTACGCCTACAAGATTTTTGATGTAGTCTATGTGTTCGAATACCCTCTGCAATGAAGATTCGCCGAGGAATGACCTGTGGAAATTTACCTGGACGACTCCGCCGCCTTTTGCGATGGCTTTGATCTGTTCATCAGTAAGATTCCTGTAATGGGGATGGACTGTATAAGAATTTGAATGGGAAGCGATTATGGGATTCTTTGTTGTTTTAATGACATCCCAGAATGACGCTTCACCAAGGTGTGAAACATCGATAAGCATCCCGACTTCATCCATTCTATTAATTACGTCAAATCCGAAGTCCGTCAAGCCTCCCTGAATTCCCCGCTCAGTCTCGTCGCGAGCGGACGAAGCGATGAGATTGGAGTTATTCCACGTAAGCCCAATATACCGCACTCCCATTTCAAACAAACGGTTTATATTATCGAGATCGCTCTCCACTACAGTGCCGCCTTCTACTCCTATCATTCCGCATATTTTGCCTTCATTCACAATCCGTATTATATCATCGTGTGTCTGTGCGTATTCGATATCCTCAGGGAAATCTCTTTCAAATCCTTTGAGTATGTCTATCTGCCCAAGCACAAAATCATAGGAACGTCTTAATTTACTCATTGGAATCCAGGCGGAGAATACCTGAACATCCAGTCCTCCTTCACGAAATTTTGGAAGGTCGGAATGAGTGCCGGGGTTATTCCTGCCAAACTTTGCTCCTCTTTGAGATACCTGGTAAACAAAATCATTATGTGTATCCACGAGGATGGCATCGTAATGAAGTTCTTCAGGGGTCAGGTCTTTGGTTTGCTCCTGAATGGGTTCAGGGGTATTCTCGATAGAGTCCTGGGTCATATCCGTACTATCTTTGATTAGTGTTGATGTGGTTTTATTGCTAAAAACGGTTTCTTTGAAAATAAAGAAGATTCCGGTACAAAAAAGCAGCGCGATTATAACAGATAAGATTGGTCTTTTCATTACAAGATCTTTTACAAAATTTTTAATATTCGAGATCATCACCAAGCATTGAAGATCTGTCTGTGTTTATTGCAGCAAGAGCCAGCTCATAGAAGTCAGGCGTTACAAAAAATTTGATGGGCTGTTTAAGAGCCATGCGAGAGAGAGAGGAGTTGAAGGTTTCCATTGTCATCGTGATATTGCTTGTCCCGGTTACTGAAAAAGGAATATCTTCATCAGTCAATTTCGCTTTTATGAGATTAGCTTCCATCGGGTCGTATGTAACATATACTTCCGTCCATTTATCCATATTATATGTCTATTTCTTCTCTGCACTTAAGTGCCAATGTCTCAGCCACGTCGAGATACTTATCAAGTACCGTGATATGTCCCATTTTCCTGCCGACCTTAGTATCTTCTTTTCCGTAAATATGCACATATACCCTGTCATTCTGCAATACTGCTCCAAGCCTTACCAGTTTAGCCGGAGAATCTTTTTCTCCAAGGATGTTTATCATTACAGCTGATTCAGCAGACATATCGGTATCTCCAAGCGGGAGATCAAGGACTGCCCTTACGTGATTTTCGAACTGCGATACATAACACCCTTCCATTGTGTAATGTCCAGTATTATGTACCCTCGGCGCAAGCTCATTTACCAAAATTGTATTATCATCCATCAAAAACATTTCTATTCCCATTACTCCTACATAATCCAGCTTTTCAAGTATTTTTTTAGTTATTGCCTGAACTTCATCTTTGATTTCGGTGAATTTCTTTTCGGAAGCTTTTACAAGATGGCATATGTGATTTTTTTGAATGGTTTCAACAACAGGGTATACACGTATCTCACCGCTTTTACTGCGGGCTCCCTGTATTGCTACCTCGGTTTTAAAATTAATGAACGATTCGCACATCAGCTCTCCGCGTGTACCTATCGTTTCGATTGCTGCATCGATGTCATCTTCCGAATCTATCTTATAATTTCCTTTACCATCATATCCCATCGTGCGGGATTTGAGAATAATGGGGTACCCGAATGAATTTGAACATTCAATTATTTCTTCTTTGGAAGAGACTTTGCAAAAATCCGCGACGGGAATTCCCAGGTCTTTCAGGGTCTGCTTCTGGATAAGCTTGTCCTGTATCAGCTTTACAATCTTTGAAGAAGGATGAACCGGTTTACCCAGGGACTCAAGGTACTCTATTTTTTTGTAATCGATAAACTCATTTTCCAGGGTTATCACATCGCATTTTTCGGCAAATGAGCTTAATACCTTCTCATCGTTCCAATCTCCTACGATTTCGTGCCTCGTGATCTTTCCGGCAGGGGAGTCAGGTGTCTTTGAAAGCACTATAAATTCAAAATCGTACTTATAGCACTCTTCAATTATCATTCGGGCTAACTGCCCTCCCCCTAAAATACCGATCCTCATTATTCCCCTTTTGCTGAATTAAAAATTATGGATTATTTTCCTAAAAGCATATTATAATCCGAACTGCTATTAATAAGTCTTACTGCCTCCTGAAGCTGTCTATCCGTAGGGAATGTAGCTTCTATCTGCGCGAACTCTTCGACGAGCCTCTTATTGATCTCTTCGGCTATGCTTCTCATAATGCCTTCCTTTGACTCTTCCAGCTCAGCCAGCTCAGCGTTTGAGATTTCCTGGTTTATCTTATCCAGATACCCGATATAGTCCACAGAAAAATCCTTACTGTCAGCAATCTGCCTTAGTTCGTTCACTTTCTTTTCAGCGGTAGATTCATAGTTAAATCCTTCGCGTGATAAAAAGTCCTTAAAGTCGCGGAACATATTTTCGTCCGGCGTAACAACTCCCGTTCCCGGGTTTGCCTCAAGATAGTAATTTGCGTATTTAAAGAACATATCTTTATTAAATAGAGCAATATGAGCGTCACTAATGGGCTTTGTGTTTATCTCTATGTCGGGAGTAATTCCGCCATTAGCATATACAGTCCGTCCATTCAGAGTCCTGAATTCCTTCTGAGAAAACTCCGATGCATTTTTAAACACTCCGCTCTTATTCTCGGTAAAATAATCTTTACCCTGAATCCATCTGCCTGAGGGTGTGAAATACCTCTGGTTTGTTATTTTGAGCTGTGTATCGCTGTTTATGTCCTTAATCTGCTGAACAAGACCTTTTCCAAATGATTTTGAACCTACTATCACACCTCTATCCAGGTCCTGAATGGCTCCGGCTACTATTTCGGATGCAGATGCAGTATTCTCATTTATTAAAACAACAATAGGAACTTCCTCACCAATAAGAGGGTCCTCTTTTGAAAAGAATTTCTTTTCAGAGTCCTGTTCCTTCCCTTTGGTAATTACAAGTAAGCTGTTTTTCTTCACAAGTTTGCTTAGGATCCCTGTAGCTGCATCGAGCAGACCGCCGCCGTTATTTCTAAGGTCAAGGATTATCCCCCTTATGTTGCCATTTGATTTAAGGTCTTTGATTATGCCTTCAACTTCATTTTCGGCGTTTCTTGTAAATCTTTCAAGTTTAATGTAGCCTATGCCCTGTGCGTCATCATTTAAAAACCCCGAATAAGTTACATTTTTAAGGTTAATCTCTTCGCGCACCAGATCAAAATTAATGATGCTCCCGTCCCTGTCTACTTTCAGATTTATCATCGAACCCACAGATCCCCGTATTGCATACCGGAGTCTCACCAGGTCCATTTCGGTGGTTGGTTTGCCGTCTATTTCAATGATTTTGTCGCCCCTTCTCATTCCTTTGCGCTGGGCTTCATATCCATTCATTACGTCGGTCACTCTCATCACACTGTCCCTGATCTCGATAGTAACTCCTACACCTCCGTATTTACCGGTAGTAATGAGGTCTATCTGGTCGCGGCTGTCTTCATCATAAAACACAGTATATGGATCGAGCGTCGAAAGCATTCCGTCTATTCCTGCCTTGAGAAATTTATCCATATCTATCTCATCCACATAATTCAGGGCTACCTCTTTATATACATTCCCGAATTCATCGAGATTCTGATTGATCTTGTCATACCTGTCGTCACCATCATCACCCGGCTTAAACCCAGTGAAACTGATGAATAGTCCCAGTATGATCAATGACCTAACAAAAAATTCTTTTCCCATAATTTTGCTTTTAGGTTTCAGCATTCTTATGTCCTTCCTATAATTATTTTATTCTTTTATTATATATTTCTACGATTTG
>JAEYVS010000125.1 GCA_023429265.1 Bacteroidota bacterium
TATACCTGGGGCGCAATCTATGTGAAGTGGGCGTATTAAATGCCTGTCCGGTCTTTAATATCAAACTCAAAGATCAATACGGGTCTAAAGATACTCCGTAAAAGAAATGATGGATATCACGACCTTGAAACGATCTTTTACCCGCTCGATCTCCACGATACCATCGATATAGACATCGAACCGGGTCATCTTAAAATCAACAACATACATATTAATTCCGATAGCCGTATTATTCCAAGGAATACCGCAAATCTATGTTATACGGCAGTAGAGAATTTCTTTGCCGAATTTCCACAGGATGAATTCTACAGTATCCAGATATACATTCATAAAAATATCCCTCTCGGTGGAGGTCTCGCGGGAGGAAGCTCCAATGCCGCCTCGGTAATAAAATTCCTGGCATCATATTTTGGGCTCGCTAAGGATGAAAACCGGGACAGGATTATGAAGGTAGCCCTGCAAACCGGCAGCGATGTACCCTTCTTTTTGTTTGAAAGGCCCTGCTTTGCATCCGGCAGAGGGGAGGAAATTAAGCCTTTGGATGACTTCAAGCTGGATTATGATATTCTGATCGTTAATCCAAACGTCCGGATTTCAACAAAGGAAGCCTTTGAGAGCCTTAATTTTAAGGCAGGGGAGGAAAGACACTCAGAGCTCAGGAAAGTCACTGCTTTTGATCCCTCACGGCTTGAAATCTTTCAAAATGACTTTGAAGCTGTTGCCTTTGAAATGTATCCTGAGATTGCCCAAATAAAGAGTGATTTGCTTGAAGCCGGCGCAGTATTTGCTTCATTAACAGGAAGCGGCGCAAGCACATATGGTCTCTTTACGCCGCTTATTGGAGATAAAAAAAATAACTTAAAGGAATACTTTTCTGCTAAAGGTTATTTTACCTTTCTATCCGAACTTAAAAATCGACAGTTACATTTCCAAAAGGAACAGCAATTCTTCTCCCATCTTTAGATGAGTAGACATTCCTCATTTCAAATGATGTACTGACCTTTAATTCTTTATTAAACATCGATACTGACCAGGCAGCATCTACCGCGCTCAGGACATGGTTAGCAATTACAATATTAGTTGATAAAGTTGCAATATCATAAAAATCATTTGCATCCTGTCTCACTCCCATATATGTATCCACCTGGGAAGGTCTGTATTCAAGATAATTATTTTTGTTTACCACATTAACATCACTATAGCTCCAACCCGCTATAAAGCTCTGGTATTTGCCGATTACTTCGTAATATTGCTGATCTGCAAACTTTGGTAATGAGTGTGAGAAATTGATTCTTTCCACTGCATTTACCTGCGCTCTCAATGCATCCCATTCGGGTGTTCCGTTTACAGGGTCACTGGAAGGGATGTTTATGTTTGATGCTCCTTCAAAGTTGTTGTCCTTGAGCCACGTTGCATATTTCTTCAGGTTCCAGTTTGAGTTTGCAATTTCCTGATATTCATCTGTCTTAGAGTCTCCGTTGCTTCGGTTAATAGCGTAAAATGACCAGAGTCCTACTTCAACAGCGAAAAATATCGCGCTTTTAATATAACTTTCGGCGTAAAATTCTCCTGCTCCGGGAACCACTGCCGACATTAATGCTCCAAGGAACGCGCTCTTTTCTTTAGATTTGGTTTTGGTTTCGCGGGTGATGTGGTTAAACTGTTCACTGTACTCCAGCTTTGAATCTTTATTAACTAATTTGTCCGAAAGCTCCATTTTTTTGTACGTATCTCCGGATTGGTTAATGCTTTCCTGGGCAAGACAGCTTACCGATGTGAATATAGTTATTAGAAATAAAAGAGAGATCTTTTTAATCGTTCTCATTTAATAATAAATTTTGTTTAAAATTAATCCTTTAGCCGGTAAATATGTTGTCTTTATCTTCTCTCCTTTTAGAAATTTCTTTTTTACTTCCTGTATGTCGAGCTTTCCACGGGCGGTGTCTATTACACATCCCAGCAAAGCTCTTATCATTGAATGAAGGAACCTGTTGGCTTCGATGCTGAAAATCAGCTCATTACCTCTGTCCTTTTTTGTATGATTAAATTTGGTAACGTTGCACCGGAAATCGTGTTTATCATCACTATTCTTACACAATGATTTAAAACTGTGATCACCCTTAAAAAACTCCGTTAACTCGTTAATTATATCATAATCTAAATCGTAAGTAAGTATGGTATAATAATTGGCTCCGAGGGATCTTTTCCTTCCGGATATTCGGTAGATATATTCTTTCCCTTTAGCGGAATATCTTGCGTGAAAGTCCTCAGGTACCCGGATAATGTTTTTTATTGTGATAGTGTCCGGCAAAACTGAATTAAGGGAATACAGTAGACTTCGTTTGTCAGTGATAATACTGTTTGTCCTGAAATTAGCTGCCTGATTGGCTGCGTGAACTCCCGTATCGGTTCGCCCGGCTGCTGTCAATGTTATATCATTGCCTGTTACCTTTTTTAAAGAACGCTCTATCGTTTCCTGTATCGTCTTGCTTTTATTCTTCTGCCTCTGCCATCCGAAATAATCCGTCCCATCGTATTCAATTACTAATTTATAGTTCTGCACACCGTCTTAAAATCCTTTAATGAAATTCAGTTGTACTCCATCTATCCTGTTATTAAATCCGGTCATTAACTCAGAATTCAATTTGATGTTGGAGAGAGCGCTATTATGCTGGTTAGTCAGTATGATGGCGCTGATTGCGCTGGCTATCCTGTTTACGATTAAAGCTGAGCCAAAAATAATTGTGGTGTTCTTAATCCTTTCGCTTTCTCCGCGCTGAGCTTTGTACCGGAATTGATTTTCTTCACTGTCCCAGTTCCAGTAATAATTATTAATATCGCGATAAACTTTATCGAATTCACCGAAGCTTAATTTCTCGTTATTGTAATCGTAGATATTTTTAAAATTACCGATGTTTACAAAGTATTCATCACCCTTTCCCTCGGTATTTGCCTGTGCATAATCTTTCGCGAAGGTCTCTGCGTTATTCCTTATGACCGTGCTGTAAACATTCACCCCGATCAGCCCAAGCCAGGATGCACCCTCTCCAAGAAGAAAATACTGCCCCGCGTCCATCCTGTCGAGATAATAATGACCCGCTCCGGGAAGAAGGAGCGATAACACCATGGATATTCCAACCGATTTTTTACTTGCGCTGATTTTCTCGAGCTCTACATCATTCTCAGGAGAAAACTCTTCGCTGTTTACAATTTTATTGGATAGTTCAAGTTTCTTAAAGTTATTATCCTGCTCCGGAAAATCCTTTATTTCAGGGATGTCCTGCGCGTATGTATTAATGGAAAAGACAATCGTTAAGACTATTACAAATAATGCTCTTATGTTCATTTAGTTAGAGTTTTCTTTTTCTAATGCTGATTCTAATTTTATCTTAAACTCTTCAGGTGAAAGAAATCCTGTTACTCTCAGATCTCTCAATTCATTACCTTTAGAATCCATGAATATCACAACAGGTAATCCTTTGATATCGAATCTTTCGGTTATTGCGGAATTTTCCTGAGTTAAGTCTATTTTAATATTATTAAAGGATTTAGACAAGTCTATAATTTCCTGGTCTGTATATGTGTATTTATCCAGCTCTTTACACTGTGCGCACCATTCTGCCCAGAAATCGATCATTACGGGCTTTCCTTCCGATTTTACTGAGCCGTCTATCTGCTCCACACTCGTCATCCAGGCAAACTCAACCTCTGCTGTTCCTTCGTTTGGCTTTAGCTCCCAGGTACCCCATATTATTGCTGCAATTACGATTACATTTTTAATAACTACATAACCTTTTGAACTTTGACCCTTTCTATCGAATAGTAGAAGATATATACCGCAAAGAATTATGTAGCCCGGGAAGATTACTTTGAAAACGTCATCTGGTATTATCGGAGCAAGTGTATTCAATGCCATACCAAATAATATCAATCCAAAGATTATCTTTACGCCTTCCATCCATTCACCGGAACGGGGGAGTTTGCTAAGAGTATTCGAAAAAGCTGCAAGAAAGATGTATGGAAATCCTAATCCCATCGCTAGAACAAAGAAGAGAAGGAATCCGGTAAATGCATCCCCGACCTGTCCTACATAAACCAGGAGGCTCAGCACAAAAGGTCCTATACAAGGCGCAGCAATAAATCCTACAAGTAATCCCATTAGCAGCGAACCTATCAATCCTGACCGGCTCTTATTTCCTGCTAATGCAAGCTTTTGAGGAACTTTGATGTCATAAAGCCCAAACATACTCAGACCCAATGTTAGTAGTATCAATGCAACACCGGCAATTA
>JAEYVS010000138.1 GCA_023429265.1 Bacteroidota bacterium
GGCTTAAGAAATGCAGGTCATACCGTAAAGGTGGTAGACCCTGTATATGGAGACAAGGATGTCTCCGAAGAAGATATCTTCAAAAATACCGTAAAGCGTGATTACCCGACTTCTGAGGCACTAAGCGAGCTAAAGAAAAACGCGGACAGGAACATAATTACCTGCATAAATTCAAAGCTCTTTGATAATGTGGACGTGGTATTTCTCGGGCTTCACGGAAAGCTTGGCGAGGACGGACGCATCCAGACCCTGCTGGAAATGCGAGGGGTAAAATATACAGGGTCTGGGGTACTGGCATCAGGAATTGCTCTGGATAAAAACTATTCCAAGGTCTTATTCAGCTATTACGGGATACCGACACCAAAATGGACAATCATCGAACGAAACCGCGCAGATGAATCCGTAAATAAGAGAATTACAGATGAAATCGGGTTCCCCTGCGTTGTGAAGCCAAATGATGAAGGATCCACGGTGGGACTGACCATAGTTCAGCCGGATGTGGAAGATGTACAGCTTCCGGACGCATTACAGACGGCATTTAAATATTCAGATAAAGCGATGGTGGAGCAGTATATCAACGGCAGAGAGCTTACTGTCGCGATTATGGGTGAAGAAATCTATCCCATCGTAGAGATAAAACCAAAAGACGGGTTTTATGATTACGAGCACAAATATACAAAAGGTATGACGGAATACGTCTGTCCCGCGGAGCTGCCTGAGGATCTGACAAAACAGATACAAGAGTATGCTTTGAAGGCACATAAAGTTTGCGGGTGTTCTGTTTATTCGAGAGTAGATTTTTTGGTGGATGAGAATAATAATCCATATTGTCTCGAGGTAAATACATTGCCGGGAATGACATCGACATCGCTTGTTCCAAAATCAGCAAATGCCCTGGGAATCAGCTTTAGTGAATTACTTGATAAAATAATCGACCTTTCAATAAAAGATCATTCTAAATAATTTATTAATTATGGATGAAAATAAGGAAAGCCGTCAATTAAGAAAAAAGGAATCTTTAATTAACATTATCGCGAGATTCATTAAATATAATAAATACTTTACGCTTTTCATCATAATACTAGTAACGCTGGTTTACATGACTGTGTTCGGTAATAAGGGGTTACTGCACAGATTAGAGATGGAAAATGAAAAAAGTTCTCTTGAAGAAGAATTAAAACTTGAAAACACCCGGACGAAAAAACTACAACAGGATGTTGATGAATTGAATAATTCAGATGAAAAAATTGAGAAAGTAGCCCGCGAAAAATACGGATTGACCAAAGAGGGCGAAAAAATTTACAAAGTAACGGTAGATTCAACCAAGTAATGGAAAACATTGTCAAAACATTAGAGGAATTATTAAAGATAAATTCACCCAGCGGATATACCGACGAGGTAATTGAATACATTGAAGACCGGTTTAAAAATGATGATGTACACATTGTTAAAACAAATAAAGGGTCATTGTTTATTTCACTCACGGAAAATCCCCGTCTTGCATTAGCTGGGCACATTGATACACTGGGGGCAATGGTCAAAGAAGTAAAGTCCGACGGAAAGCTTGTAATCACTGAGATAGGCGGGTACAGGACTAATTCGATCGAAGGCGAATATGTGACAGTGAGGAACTATGACGGGAAGCTATTCACCGGAACATATCTAATGAATAATCCCGCAGACCACGTAAATAAAGATCTTGGCAGCGCAAAACGCGGTACAGATAATATGTCGGTCCGTCTGGACGCGCTCATTAAAAGTCCTGAAGACCTGAAGAAACTGAATATCGGAGTGGGAAATTATGTATTCTTTGACAGGAGATTTGAAAAGACCGATACGGGATACATTAAAAGCAGGTTCCTCGATAATAAAGCCTGCTCAGCGGTGATGATAGAAATTTTAAAGGAAATGATCAGCTCCGGGAATAAGAAAGATATTGGATTTTATTTTTCTAATTATGAGGAAGTCGGTCACGGCGCGTGCGTGGGAATACCTTCATCGATAAAGGAGCTCCTGGTACTGGACATGGCGGTTGTAGGAGACGGGTGTACGGGCAGAGAAGACGCAGTGTCCATCTGCGCCAAAGATTCCACGGGACCATATGATTTTCACATTACAGAAAAACTCAGGAAACTGGCAAAAGATAATAAAATAGATTATGAGGTAGACATTTACCCATATTACGGATCAGATGGAAGCGCTGCAAGAAACGCGGGACTGGACGCAAAAGTAGGATTGATAGGACCGGGGGTTTCCGCATCTCACGGAATGGAAAGAACCCACGAGAAAGGGCTTAAAGCAACATACGATCTCACAAAAGCTTACATAGATTCATTTTAAAAAATCGGAGAGAATAGTTTGAAAAGAGTAGTATCCGGTATTAAACCAACCGGCGACGCAACGATAGGAAATTACCTTGGCGCAATGAAAAGATGGCCGCTAAACCAGCAGAGCCAGGAAAGTTTTTTCTTTGTTGCAAATCTTCACGCAATCACAGTAAAGCAGGATCCGAAAGTACTTCATTCTAGAACACTGGATACGGTTGCATGGCTTCTGACTGTCGGAGTAAACCCGGATATATCGGTAATATTCGTTCAGTCGATGATCCCTGCTCACAGTGAGATATGCTGGATACTGAATAACTTCACCACGATGGGAGAGCTGGGAAAAATGACCCAGTACAAAGACAAATCCCAAAAGATGGGCAGCGACGGACAGTTCGTGGGGCTATACGATTATCCTGTATTGATGGCTGGCGATATCATATTGTATGATGCCGATGAGGTACCTGTTGGAGATGACCAGAAGCAGCACGTGGAGCTGACAAGGAATATTGTCAATAGGTTCAACAACGCATTTCCGGACACATTCAAAATGCCAAAGCCTACTTTTGCCGAGGGCTTCTCCCGGATTATGAGCCTAAGCGATCCAACCCAAAAAATGGGAAAAACAGAGGCTGCCGATGGCAACATATTCCTGAACGAATCAAAGGATAGTATAATAAAAAAGTTCAAACGCGCGGTAACTGACTCTGATAATAAGATTGCATTTAATCCTGAAGAAAAGCCCGCAATCAGTAACCTTTTGAGCATTTATTCGGGATTTTCAGATAAATCTATCCCTGTTATTGAAAAGGAATACGAAAACGACGGATATGGTAAATTTAAGACCGAGCTGGGGGAGCTGGTAGCAGAAAAAATTACAGAACTTCAAGCAAGTTTCGGTAGTTATAGAAATAACGAAGAGCAACTAATGACCATAATCAGGGAAGGTAATTTACGGGCTTCAGCTATAGCGGACGCAAAGGTAAATGAAGTAAAAACAAAGCTGGGACTGCTCTAATGTACGGGTTTTTCAATTGTTTTAATCACTTAAATTTATTTAATTACCGCACAATACATCACTTCAATAATATAAACAGTCCTATAAGGAATTCATTTACCAATTTTACAGAATTTGTCCCAGACATCAGCTAATAAGAGGCTAATTAACAGTCACTTATTATTTGCGTCATATTTGAGCGTATTATTATTGACATTGGGATTTAATAAATTTAATTTTTTGCAATAAGTTTCAAAAAAGTTGGCCAAACAAGACCCAAAAGATAAAGAAATACAAGATTCAATAAAACAATCCGGAGAGATACCGGGGCACATTGCCATAATTATGGACGGAAATGGGCGATGGGCTCAATTACAGGGCTACTCAAGGAATAAGGGTCACAGAGAAGGTGTGCATTCCGTACGAGACACAGTAGAAGCTTGCGGACAATTAGGAATTAAGTATCTTACCTTATATACATTTTCAACCGAAAACTGGAAACGTCCCGAAACCGAAGTTACCCTGCTAATGAAGCTTTTGATAAAAGCATTAAAGGATGAAACTGATAATCTCAACAGTAATAATGTGCGATTTATGTGCACGGGTGACCTGCAGAAGCTTCCTGAAAGTGTATTGCACGAGTTATTGGATGCAATCGAAAAGACTAAAAATAATACGGGTCTTACATTGAACCTTGCATTAAGTTACAGTGGAAGATGGGATATTTTAAATGCCGCGAAGAAATTCGCGCAGGATGTAAAAGATAACAAAGTAAATCCTGATGACGTAAACGAAGAAGAATTTGCCGGGTACCTGGCACTAAAAGACATACCCGACCCGGACCTGCTAATCAGGACCGGCGGGGATTATAGAATAAGTAATTTCCTTTTATGGCAGGCAGCCTATTCCGAGCTCTTTATCGAACAAAGCTACTGGCCGGAATTTAGAAGGAACTTGTTGTACAAAGCTATCATTGAATATCAAAGACGTGAACGAAGATATGGAATGATTAGCGAACAATTAACAGAAAAGAACCACGAAAAGAATAAAATTCCGCTCAACGAATATGAAAATGCTAAATCTGGCAAGTAAACTAATATTATCAATTTTTATTGTTACCCTGTGGCAAGGACTTTTATCTGCCCAGCAAGATGACGGTCCACAGACATACCGGATCGTTAGTATTACTACAACGGGGAATAAACTTTATGACTCGAAAACCATTGTTGGATATTCAGGACTAAGCATTGGGGGTGAAATTGCCGTTCCATCAGATGAATCACGTGAAGCCATAAGAAAATTATGGAATCTGGGCTTGTTTTCAGATATTAGCCTGGTAGTAGATAGGGTCGTGGGGAACGAGGCTTACCTGGTATTCAACGTAAAAGAACTTCCAAGGGTTGAGTCGGTGGTAATAAGGGGCAACAGCGAAATATCCACTGACGATCTCAGAGCAAAGATCGATATTGTCGCGGGCGAAGTAGTCAGCCAGCAAAAGCTGAAGGACATTGAATACAACCTGGAAAAATATTACGCGGAAGAAGGATATGCTTTGGCTGAGGTAACTGTGGATGAATTGATTTCAGCGACAAATGAATCACGTGTGAGGGTTACTGTCAAAGAAGGTAAAGAACTTAGTGTAGAGAGGATACGCTTTAATGGTAATAAAGCCTTTTCGGATGATGATCTCAGGGGAGCAATGGAAAATACATCTGAAGGCGTCTGGTGGCAATTCTGGTCAAGCAATACCTTCGACAGAAAGAAATTCCAGGACGATATTCAATTCATTGAAGCATACTACAAGGAAAGAGGTTACAAAGACGCAAAGGTAGTGGATTATGACCTTGGAGTAGCGGCAAATGGTGAAGATCTAACTATTACAATTGATGTAGATGAAGGGTCAAGATATAGACTTAACAAGGTAGAATTTGTTGGAAATGAGGTTGTAAGGGATTCTCTGCTTTACGCAATCCTTGATATGAGACGAGGCGATGTATACAACCTCAGGAAACTTCAGGAGAATCTCTATGGAAATGAAAGCGAAACTGACATTAGCTCACTTTATTTAAACAGAGGATACCTTGCATTTAATGCGGAAACGGAAGAAAAAGTAGTAGATGGAAATAAACTCGATCTTACGATAAATATCACCGAGAATAATCAGTTCAAAATAGGACTTGTAGGGTTTGACGGGAATGAAAAGACAAAAGACAAAGTATTAAGACGAGAGCTGTATACGATCCCCGGAGATTTCTTTACCAAAACCAGCGTAAAAAGAAGTCTGCAGCAGCTGAACGCGCTTAATTATTTCAATCCTGAAAGACTTACTCAGCAAATAATACCTGCAAATGATTCGACTGTAAATATTACATATGTAGTAGAGGAAAGGTCATCCGATCAATTTAATGCATCAGTAGGTTACAGTGCAAGTTTTGGTTTTACGGGAGCTCTTGGATTAACATTTAATAACTTTGACATACTCAGACCTCTCTCAGGCGGAGCGGGCCAGATACTTAACTTTAACTGGCAATTTGGTGAGTCAGGTACATACAGAACATTTTCGGTAGGATTTACCGAGCCATGGCTGTACGGTACTCCGACATTATTCGGATTTAACCTTTTTGACACCAGAACTAATTTTAACAATATCGATATCCAGGAAACGGGAGGATATGTAAATCTTGGAAGAAGATTTAAATTCCCGGATGATTACTTTAGAGGTGACTGGACGGTAAAGTTTCAGCGTACAGACACAAAAAGCGGAGCCGGGATATATGAAGAAGGTTTAAGGACTCAATTCAGCTTAAGACAAACAATTTCCCGTTCCACAGTGTTTGACCCTGTTTTCCCTACTTCAGGTACCCGTGTTTCAAATTCAACGGAACTTGCAGCCGGACCGCTTGTCGGGAATATTGGATTCATCAAGAACATATTCACCGCTGAAGCATATACAAAAATATTCAGAGATAACAATCTTACATTGTATTCTGATTTTAATTTCTCGTTCATAAATTCAATAACTGAAGACGGATACCTTCCTCCGAACGAAGTATTCTATATGGGTGGTAATGGATTAACATATAACACCATAGCACTTAGAGGATATGATGACAGAAACATAGGTCCTCAAAACATAGTGGGAACGCCCATCGGTGGAACCGTAGCTTTAAAATATGCGTTAGAATTAAGGTATCCTCTATCACTCGATCCATTGCCTGTTTTCATTCTGGCTTTTGCTGAAGCGGGAAATGTATGGAGCAACTTTCAGAAAACAGATCCATTCAACCTTAGAAGGTCGGTTGGCGGCGGTGTCCGTTTACTTTTACCGGCGGTTGGGATGATCGGTTTTGACGTAGGTTATGGACTGGACCGTGAAGCAGTGGATGGAGAACCATCTGACTGGATCTTTCACTTCCAGTTCGGCAGAGGATTTTAAATTAAAATAAAATTTATAAACTATAAGGAGAATTTTTTTTTGAAAAGGAATCTAATAAAAATAAGTCTATTTATATTTGCCTTAATGCTGGGTTCAGCTTTCGGCAACCAGTCTTTTGCGCAAGTAAATGTTGGTTTTGTAGATAGCGAGGTAATAATCAAGCAGCTTCCCGAAGCTATTGCGGTTCAAAAGCAGCTCGAAGATCTCCAGAAACTTTACGTAGATACAATTACTGTAAAGGAAAATGAGTTAAAAGAAAAAGCAGAGACTTTTCAGACAAAGTACCAGCAAGCTCAGACTGACATCCAGAACGGGACTCTAACATCGCAGGAACAAATCGACGCACTGCAATCCGAACTTGGGGCTATGCAAACGGAAATAAGAACACTGGATGAAGGCTTATCGATATACAAGCAGAAAGTACAAAATGATCTCATACAGAAGCAGGGAGAATTATTTGAGCCAGTCAAAGCAAAAATAACAACAACCATTGAATTGGTAGCAAAAGAAATGAAGATTAATTTTGTGTTTGACAAAGCAGACGGAACCATGCTTTACGGCGATAAGAAATTTGATATTACCTTTAAGGTATTAGACAAACTTAAATAGACTTAATATTTCATTGATATGAGAATATACAAGAAAGTCATATTTCTACCATTAGCTGTATGGTTATTGCTGGGAGCTTTCGGGACTTCAGCATATTCCCAGACAAAGGTTGGATATATTGATTCCAAAAAGATCATTGAAGGAATGCAGGAAACCCAGGATGCCAAAACACGGCTAAATAACCTGGTATCCGAGTGGCAAACCGAACTTCAAACGCTTCAAGACAGTCTAAAAGCGATGAAAGCTGATTATGAGAATAAAAAGCTTATTCTCACCGACCAGCTGAAGCAGCAGATAGAACAGGAAATAACTAACCTCAATACACAAATAGAGCAATTTAAGGTCGAGAAATTTGGTGAAGGCGGAGAATATTTTCAAAGACAGGTTGAGTTTATGAGGCCTGTACACGATAAGATTTTTTCCGCAATTCAGCAGGTTGCAAGGGATGAAGATTTTGATTATGTTTTTGATAGGAGCAGCGAAATACTGCTTTTGTATGTAAATGAAAGATACGATATTACAGCGAAAGTACAGACTTTGATACAAGGTCCTTAAAATAAATCTGAAGATGAAAACCAGCGAAATATCGGAAATTCTGGACGCCGACATCGAAGGTGACCCGGAACTCGAGATTAACAACGTAGCAAAAATAGAATCGGCTAACCCCGACGAAATTACATTCATTTCAAATCCCCTCTACGAAAAATTCTTTGACACAACTAATGCAGGCGCTGTAATAGTATCGAGGGAATTTAATCCTTCGACCAATAGAAATGACATTACGCTAATTCGCGT
>JAEYVS010000148.1 GCA_023429265.1 Bacteroidota bacterium
TCAAATATTCCTGTTGTTGTTCCGGAAACTTTAGTTACCCATCCATTCTGAGCATGCAAATTTGAAAACAATATTAAACTTAATAATGTAAGTAGTATAACTTTCCTCATTTTACCAGCACCATCCTTCGCGTCTCAATAAAATCTCCGCTTTGAAGTTTGTAAAAATATACCCCGCTTCCCAGTCCCGTCCCATCAAAGCTGTATTCATACACACCGGGCTGAAGCTCACTATTTACAAGTACTGCCACCTCTTTACCTGCAATGTCATATAATGACAATATCACCTTCTCACCTCCCATCGACGAAGGAATCTCAAATCTTATCGATGTAGCGGGATTAAATGGGTTCGGATAGTTTTGATGAAGTGAAAAACGTGACGGTAACTCGGAGGATAAGTGACTTATCGAAGTAACTCCCCCCGTCCCTGTTTTTAAAAGAGTCGTATTGCTTGCCATTGCCCACCCGGTAAGCGCATCAAAGAATTGAATACTCCCGTTTACACCGGCTGCTGGTGTATTTTGTATGCTCCAGGTTGCACCACCATCATTTGTTCTGTATATGTTTCCCGAACTCCACCTGCTGACCCATCCTGTATCTTTATTCAAAAAAAATAAATTCTTAGCAAGAGATGTATCCAGCAGTATCCAATTTACTCCGCCATTAGTTGACTTGTATAGTTTATCCTTTATTAAATACCCGGTATTTTGATCAATGAATTGAACCCTCTTCAATGCGTCATAAAAGTGGGAGGTATCATTAATTAATGTTGTCCAGTTGTCTCCACCATTTGTGGTCTTGATCATTATATCCATCTGGGGACATACATCGCAACCTGAAAACCCAATTGCCCATCCCGTATTAACATTGATAAAGCTAACATCTACAGTGTAACCTGCGCTTCCAACAGAACCCCAGCTGGTCCCTCCGTCAGTTGTTTTATAAACCGCACCTTCGGTATGAAACATCGGTATGCTTCCCGTGGCCGCATATCCTGTATTATCATTTAAGAATTTAATAGCTCTCACTCCTGAAAATACACCTACCGGTGAAAACCATGTGGTACCCCGGTCTGTTGTTTTATAAATTACTCCTCCTGCTAATGAAGAGACATGGTAAGACATTCCTAACCATCCCGTATTAGCATTAATAAAATGGACAGCAGTATAATCATTGAAATTGTGGGGATAAGGGACGGAATCTGTTGACCACGTCGATCCTCCATCAGTAGTTCGGTAATATACATATTTACCTACCACCATTCCGGTATTTACATTTGCAAAATGAAATGCGCCGCCGCCCGGCACGGGAATGTTATAACTCACCCAGCCGTTCTGGGCATTTACATTCAAGGGTAAGAAATAAAAAAACAACGGGAGCCAAAGAATCTGTAAAATTTTTTTCATATTTATTCTTTGGTTTATTTGGTAGCCTAATGCAATTTCGTAATTTAAATTTTAAAATGCAATAGGCTCGCGGCAGCTATTTACAGCGGTAATTTCTTCAGGTCTTTTTTGAGCTCCTTTTTCAGCTTTTTACCGGATTTCGTGAGAATGTATATTCCTTCTTTTTTTGAATTCATTAGTTCAATATATCCCAATTCTTTTAATATCTTCGTATCGCGCGCGAATGTAGCCCGGGAAATCGCGAAACCTACTTTGAAAAATTCCGAGTTGATTTCACCTTTTTCGAAAAATGCGGTAAGCATAAGCGAAATCCGGTCATATACCGGGTTCAGGTATTTTGAGCCGGTCAGATCTTTCAGTTTCTCCTTTAATACCAATGAATTTGTTGTGGTATTTAGCGGAGGCGGGACATCCTCTTTGTCTTCTTCCCGCTTTCCTTTATTTCTCTCGATGGATCTTGCGATTTGGCGCAAATATTCGTGGTTTTTGGCTAATTTTCCGTACCTGAATTTTAAATTATCATTCTCGTCAGTTAATGCATCATTCTTTATCATTAGGTCCTGGACTTTCTGAGAGAGCTGGTAGAAATTGCTTTGATTTACCGATGGATCCGGATGTATCTTTTTTAAAGCCTCAATTTGCTTTTTTAAAGCTTCATTCTCTAAAACTAGCTTGCCATTAAACCTCTTTAAGTTATCATTTATCTGCTTTAATGTATCATTATCCATATACAAAAATATAAATCCCTGTCGTAAATGTAAAGCATTTTTATTAGTTTTTATGATGTGAAAAATTTCATATTTTATAAATCTCATATACCAAAAAATTTGAAAAAGATTCTCATTATAGGATGCGGCGGCTCCGGAAAATCCACACTCGCGAGAAAACTCGGCGAAGCATTAAATTTACCCGTCATACACCTCGATATGCATTTCTGGAAACCGGGATGGGTCGAATCTTCGGATGAAGAATTTAATCCGAAAGTCGAGGAAATGCTGAAAGAACCGGAATGGATTATGGATGGAAATTTCGGGAGCACCATACCACTGCGGTCGGAATACGCGGATACAATTATTTTTCTGGATACCAGCCGGTTTACGCAGCTGTATGGAATATTTTCACGGGTAATAAAATACAAAGGTAAGACACGACCTGATCTGCCGGAGGGATGTCCGGAAAGAGTCGACTGGGTATTTACGAAATGGGTGTATAACTATAATAAGAGAAACCGTCCATTAATATTGAAATTTCTGGATACGATCAAGGATAGAAAGAACGTGCTAATTTTGAAGAATAGGAAAGAAATGAACAGGTTTGCCGATTCATTTAAGAAATAATATTTGCTTTTCCATTTAGACATCCCGCAGTGTTTTGTATATTCCAGTGTAAGCTCTTACGAATAAACATACTACTGCTATGAAAAATCTTCTCATTCTTCACGGCGCGATTGGCGCGGTAAATCAATTCACACATTACGTAAAATTTCTCGAGTCGGATTATAAAGTATACGCCATCGACTTTACCGGGCACGGCGGGAGCGATATCCCGAGCATACCATTCAGCATAAAGCTATTCGGTAATGACGTGCTGAAGTGGATGGAGCAAAAGAACTTCGATTCCATCGACATATTCGGGTACAGTATGGGTGGTTATGTGGCATTGTATTTAGCCAGGCATTATCCGGAAAAGATAGGGAGGATATTTACCCTGGCGACTAAATTTCACTGGCACGAGGAAACCGCAAAAAGAGAGGCGGCGATGCTTAACCCGGAAAAGCTGATGGAGAGTTTTCCTGCATTCGCGGAGGAACTCAAACACAGGCATTCTCCGGAAGACTGGAAGATTGTACTTCAAAAAACTGCCGATATGATGATAGACCTCGGACATAATAACACGCTAAAGGATGAAGACTACAGAGCGATAGAAGCTGAGGTGCTGGTAAGCGTGGGTGACCGTGATAAAATGGTGTCGATAGATGAAACTCTTGGCGTATATAAGCAGCTAAAGAACGGGCAGATGCTTGTTCTCCCGAATACCCCTCATCCCATAGAAAAAGTAGATCCGGACAGATTAGTACATTCGATAAAAGAATTCTTTAAGTAAATAGGAAAGGAAGTGATATGAAATTGAAAGCATTATTCATTAACTGCACATTAAAGTACACCCCTGAAGCATCTAACACATTCGGATTGATAGAAAAAGTTGCCGGATTTATGAACGATCTGGATGTGGAGACGGAAATAATACGCGCTACGGATTTTAAGATATACTACGGCATAACCGATAAGAAGGTAAAGGATGATGACGAATGGCCGAAGATAAACGAAAAGATAATTGGCTGTGATATCCTTGTCATTGCCACTCCGATATGGATGGGCGTCAGGTCGTCTGTATGCCAGCTGGTGATAGAGCGTATTAACGGCGGAACGGGTAACGTAGATGAAAAAACAGGGCAGCCGGTTTATTATAATAAAGCCGGGGGTGTGATAATAACCGGCAACGAGGACGGGGCGCACGACTGCGCGGCTAATACGCTTTTCAACCTGTCTCATTTTGGATTTTCCATTCCCGCATACGCGGACTCATACTGGGTAGGGGACGCGGGTCCGGGAGCAGATTATCTCGATGAAAACGGCGGCGGAAAGAGGTCGCTATACACCAATAAAACCTCCCGATTCATGGCGCATAACCTGGTCCACCTGGCTAAGTTATTGAAAGAACACCCTTATCCGATCAATATCAAAGAGCTGACGGAAGAGGCGAAGAAGGAAAGTGAGTAGGGCTTGATATAAAAATTTAAATATACTATTATATTTATTATAAACTAAATCAACTACCATGATTAAGTTAATTACGGTATTTACATTTATCATTTCTATAAATGCATATTCACAAGATCTCCAATGGAGACTAATCTCAACATCTCCGGGTGAATCGCCCGGTAGAATTGATGATGTGTTTTTTATTAATGAAAACACAGGCTGGACTTTTGACCTGGTTGGGAGCTTCCCAAATCATCAGTGGAAATCATTTAAAACCACAGATGGAGGCTATACCTGGGTAAGCACTTTAGTTAGTTCAACTATAGGAGGATTCAGGTCTATCGGCTTCGCTGATTCACTAAATGGTTGGATAGGTACTTTATCTGTCGGCGGAACAAACATTCTTAAAACTACCGATGGCGGTCAGAGCTGGCTTCCTTCCCTGATATCTAATCCACAAGATAGCATTGGGATATGCGGGATTAGTGTAATTAATAAGGATACTGTATATGCTACCGGCAGGTATTACGGTCCGGCCCATTTCTATAAGACTACAGACGGCGGTAAAAATTGGCAAGTGACAGATCTTGCAAAATATGGAATACACTATTTAATTGATTGTCACTTTTTTAATGCAGACAGCGGTTTTATTACAGGGGGTACAGGTATTTCGGCTCCAAATAGCAAAGGAATGGTACTTTTTACTTCCAACGCGGGTGCAACCTGGGAAGTTAAAAAGATTACCAACAGCACCGGTACCTGGGGCTGGAAAATTTCCTTTCCCACCAGAGAGACAGGTTATATATCTCTTGAACGAAGTGGTGCCGGGGCAAGATATTTTTTGAAAACAACAGATGGAGGAGAGTCATGGCAGGAAAATACGTTCAGTAATACTTCCATCAGTGTTCAGGGTATAGGATTCATAAATGAAAATACAGGATGGATAGGTGGAAATTTCGTAGGATCTTCCGGAAATGCCGGCTATGAAACCACTGACGGAGGGGAAACCTGGATTCCAATGGGATATTTTAAAAATATTAACCGAGTTAGGATAGTAAATGATACCCTTGCTTATGCGTCAGGTGACAGGATTTATAAATATACCCGCGACAGCACTGTAATTATAAATTTAACTTCTAGTGAAATTCCTGACAAATTCACATTATATCAAAATTATCCAAATCCTTTCAATCCATCTACTAAGATCGCATTTGAAATTCCACAGGAAAACTTAGTAAAACTGTCGGTGTTTAATTCTCTAGGGCAACAGGTTGAGGTTTTAGTACATTCAAATGTATCTGCAGGTAAGTATGAAATTAACTTTGATGCTTCAAATATTTCGGCAGGAATTTATTTTTATAAATTAGAATACGAAGGGAATTTTAGGGTTAGAAAAATGGTAATTGTGAAATAAAAATACCCAAAGGCGGGGACCTTTGGGCATTGTAGGGTAAAACATGGAGAAAGATATTTATATGGGGCTAATCTATATAACTAATTTTTAAACTAATTTTTATCTATCGCTCTGCCTTTGAGTATCTTCTTCTTTGTCTTGGCGAGCTTCGCTTTCATCCTGGAAATCTTCTAACTGAGAAGTAACTTCTTCTCTTGTTTTCCCGGATTTCTCCTGAAGATAACCAACCAATTGATCATATTTACCTTCATACTCAGTTAGTTTATCATCGGTAATGTCGCCATAAATTTCTTTAGCCTTACCTTTGATCTTGTTCCAGTTACCTTTTATTTGCAGTTCATCCATCGGTTGTTTCTCCTTTAAGTTATGCTTGGTTTTTAAAAAAATTTTAAATATAGTTTTTACTACACTTTTATTTGAGGGTGTTTATACAGTCTTTTGCTCTTCGTGCACACCCTCGGCGTATTCTTCCACTAGCTTTCTGTTAAACGCCGGAATATCATCGGGCTTTCTGCTTGTAACAAGCCCTTCGTCCACCACTACTTCTTCGTCAACCCATTCAGCACCTGCATTAATTAAGTCAGTTTTAATTGAAGGAAATGATGTCAGCTTTCTGCCTTTGAGCGCACCTGTTTCAATTAATGTCCATGGTCCGTGACAGATAGCTCCGATAGGCTTCCCCTCTTCAAAGAAGGATGTTACAAAATCCACAGCTTTGTCATTTTTTCTCAGCCTGTCGGGGTTCATCACTCCCCCCGGGAGTAATAGACCATCGTAGTCAGAAGCATTCGCAGAGTCCAGCTCTACATCAACGTTATATTCTTCACTCCAGTCATCCTTATTCCAGGCTTTGACTTTTGGGCCTTCCGGGGAAATAATATGGGTTGTTGCTCCCGCTTCTTCTAATGCTTTTTTTGGTTCGGTTAATTCCACCTCTTCAAATCCGTGGCAAACTAGTATCGCAATTTTTCTTCCATCAATTCTGTCACTCATTTTTTAATCTTTCCTTTCGTTGTATTTGTATTTGGGAAAATTAACATGATCGTATTGTTTTGATTCACATTAATTCTCGTTCTTTAATCCCTCTCTGCCATTATATATTACAATCGCTATGCCACGAAGTGCCAAAAGATTATAGTAAATAAAACATTGTAATTTCAATTATTATTTTTACTTCTATGTTTTAGGCAAATTTGGGGAATTAACGGCGGGGCTTTTATGAGAATAAGTAACCCTAATTGCCACAAAAAACCTCCTCCCCGGTTTCGGGAAGGAGGCTCAGGTAAAAATTTTTTTAAAATTAGAATTTAAACATCCTGTGAATTCGATTGGCAATAGGAGAGGCTGTATAACGCCAGTTAGCTCCTGCGGGTTCACCGCTGGCAATAAGTAAAGTAGTTAGAGTAGGAGTTTCCCCGGTTTGCTGGGTATAGAATACATTCCAGCCCTGCTCAAGTGAAAGATTAAATTCGATACGTGTGGTATCGGTACCGCTCGCGGTCGTTGATGACCCTGTTATATTACAGGCTCTATCGATGTAAATGTAGTTTACAATAAATGATCCGGTAACAACCGTGGTATCAAAGTTTTTCTTTTCGATCCTTCCCACCATTGTATTTGAAATATCAAATACTGACAGGCTTCCGGTGGTGGCATAAAAAGCAGTGGAATCCGATATGGTAATCGCCGTGTCATTACTAATGTCCGACACTGAACGTAAAATTGCAGGGGGAGGAACGGTAAGATTCAAATCCAGATTACCATCAGCAAGAATAGTATCGGTTCCCACAACAGCGGCTCCCGTTCCGGTGGCTATTGCCTGGGCAATCAATATCTGGGAGGGCCAGTTTTGTATTGACCCGCTCAGATTAGTAGTGGTATTACCGCCCGGATCAGTGATAATTTCATCGTCTTTATTGCAGGCAATGAAAAGTAAAGCACATAGAAGCAATGCGCTTGATTTAATTAATTTGTTCATTGTATCTCCCTAAGTTAAGTTTATAAATCCCATACTAATCCCTTTAACCATATTATCCCTAAAATTTTAAATTCAAAAACTATTCCAAAAACTGCACCAGCTCTGAATGAAACCTGTCGACTGCTTCAAAATGCGGAATATGCCCTACATTATGCAATTCCACCAGTTTAGATTCGGAGATGGCGTCGCGGGTTTTTTTACCGAGATCCGGGTATTGTCCCATTGTTGCCCTTACGCTTTCTGATACTTTGTCCTTTCCCAGCGCAGTACGGTCTTCCTGGCCGATGATGATGAGTGTAGGTACTGATATCAATGGAAACTCATATACAACGGGCTGCGTGTAAACCATATCGGACGTTAGCGCATTTGCCCAGGCGAGTCTTTTAAATTCACCTCCGAGAGTCCACCGGTAGTGTACCTGCACGTATTCTTCGTATTCATCCTTCCATTCTACATAATATGTTTCGTGATACTTTCTGATGCCCTGCTCAGTTTTGTTCAGTTCGCTTTCGTAGTTATCTTCTATCGAAGTGTAAGGCACATACACCTTGTAATCTTCGAGCCCAATTGGGTTTTCAAATACCAGCCTGTCGGTCATTTCCGGATACATTAATACAAACCTGGCGGCGACCATACCACCCATCGAATGTCCTACGACAGAGACCCGGCTGACACCAATAGCATCCAATAGTTTTTTAGTATTATCCGCGAGCAGGTGAAATGAATACTGAATGTCAGGTTTGGAGGATTTACCGAAACCTACCTGGTCAGGCACCACAACCCGAAAGCCATTGCCTGTAAGAAAATCGATCGTTTTTTCCCAGTATGCTCCGAAGAAATTTTTTCCGTGCAGAAGCATTACGGTTTTTCCGTTTGGTGCGCCTTTTGGAGGAACATCCATATAAGCCATTTTGACATCTTCGCCCTGGATATTGAGGTCCATATAGCTGACGGGATATGGATAATCATAGTTTTCCATAGCAATGCCTAGAGGCTCAGTAATCTGGGAATAAAGATTATGTGAAAACAGAAAAACAATTGTGCTCAGAAATATAATGGAAGCAAGCTTCATAATAATAATTTTATTTTATTGTAATCTTCTACATAGTAAAGTAATTGCTTATTTGGCAATAAGATTTCATTTGAAAAAATAATCTCGGCTAAATAAATCATTTCCTAAGGGTTTAGCATCATTAGCAGATAGATGTCCGGACAATTATTTATAGAAATACTTATATTTTAGATATCTCTTCATAATCTGTAAATAATAGAAGGAGGAAAAATGAAAAAATTTTTAATCACGATGTTTTTATTAATACCGGGAATGTTATTGCCGCAAAGTGATACGCTATACAAACCGGGTTGGAACCCTTCTGGAGTTTTGAGCCTGAATATCAGCCAGGTAGCATTTAAAGACTGGTCTCTCGGAGGTGAAAACTCCTACTCCCTGACTACTATTAATAATTTCGGGCTGGCATACAAGAAAGCCCCCGTGCTCTGGAAAAATCAATTGAAGGTAACTCTCGGACAAACACAGATCGGGGATAATGACCTGCAGACAAGCGACAATGAGCTTTTCTTCGAAAGTATTGTTTCATATGATGTCGGCTGGGTCGTAAACCCATACGCGGCGGCAACATTCAACACCGTGATCTTAAACGGGTATAACTATGATTCTACTCCTGCCTTTCAGACATCGGCATTTTTAGATCCGGGTTACCTGGTGGAAAGCATCGGGTTTACATACGAGGAGTCAAAAACTTTTAATACAAGATTAGGGATAGCTTTCAAGGAAACGTTTGCAAACCGGTTTACTCAATACACCGATGACCCTGCTACTTCGAATGTAGAGACTTTTAAATTTGAAACGGGAATAGAATCCGTAACCAATGTAAACTGGAATTTTTATGATAACCTGACTTACTCATCGAAGCTGAGTTTATTCTCCGCATTCGACCGTTTCGATACCTGGGATGTATCGTGGGATAATACAATGACAGGCAAGATAAACGACTTTATGAATGCGAGCTTGAGCTTTAAGCTTGTTTACGATGTGAGCCAGTCGCTCAGAACTCAAATAAAAGAGGCTTTGCAGATAGGTTTTACATATACTCTTATTTAAATTTATTATTGCGGATTATTTTGCTAATATGACTTATACAGGTCACTTTATATTCACGGAATAAGCAGACGGAGAGTTAAATAAAATATTTTCAGGAGTTTATTTTTTATGAATGAATGTGGATTTTTTGTCAATCTTGAGGCAGGAAAGTTTAACGATGAAATATCAAAATACAAAGGGAAGTTTGACAATATAGACATCGGAATCTTTCACAAGACACTCCCGGGATATATGACTACCCCTGTATACCAGCTTGAAACACTGGCATCGGAACTGGGAATAGGAAAGCTCTACCTGAAAGATGAATCCGACAGGATGGGATTAAAAGCATTCAAGGTCCTGGGCGCGGCGTACGCAATGAACAGGATAATTAAAGAGAATAAAGGCGACCTTACATTTTGTACAGCCACGGATGGAAATCACGGCAGAGCTGTAGCCTGGGCAGCGCGGTTATTCGGGAAGAAGGCTGTGGTATTTGTTCCTGAGCATACAGTTGAAGCAAGATTTAACAGCATAGAGAATGAAGGCGCGATGGTAATAGAAGTGAAGGGAAACTATGATGACGCAGTAAGAACGGCAAGAATGCAGTCTGAAGAGAAAGGCTGGACATTGATACAGGATACAGCGGGAGAGGGGTACGAGGAAATCCCAATAAACATTATGGCGGGCTACACAACGATATTGAGAGAAATGGAGAAGAGTGTAAACACGCCGGGAAAAGCTTCAGTAGACCTGGTGGTTCTCAGTGCGGGTGTAGGCAGCTGGGCAGCGGCAGCGGTGTGGTATTATTATGAAAGATACGGAGAGAATGCTCCTAAGATAGTCCTGGTTGAACCAAAAGGATCCCATTGCTGCCTGGAATCGATGAGGAGGCAGTCTCTCGCGACCATTTCCGGAAGCAATGATACGATAATGGCGGGGCTAAACTGCGGGACACCATCGACGATAGCCATGGAAATATTAAGCAAAGGCGTAGATGTATTTATCTCAATTCCTGACTGGTATGCAAAGGTGGCAATGATGGCGATGTTTTATTCGAAAGGGGAAGATGAACAGATAATCTCAGGCGGCTCGGGAGCGGCAGGACTTGGAGGGCTAATGGCATTATTGAATGAGGATGCATTAGCCGAAGCGAAGGATTATTTAGGTTTGAATCACTCTACAAGAGTGCTGGTATTCAATACCGAGGGCAATACCGACCCGGTAAACTTTAACCAGGTAATTCACGGAGATTAAATAATGGTAATAAAGATAATCAGCATAGATCACGTGCAGTTATGCATACCGCCCGGCAAGGAGAACGAAGCCAGGAATTTTTATTCCGGTGTACTGGAGCTGGAGGAGATAGAGAAGCCCGAATCACTAAAGCCGAACGGCGGATTCTGGTACAGGATCGGGGATTCGCAGGAACTTCATATTGGAATTGAAGGAAAAGAAGGAATAGAAGAAGCAAGTAAGGAATCCAAAGCGCATCCGGCATTTGAGATACTCCACCTCGATGAAGCCAGGCATTATCTCGAGAGGAACGGCATTGAGATTAATGAAGAGACACGCATTCCCGGTGTGAGCCGGTTTTCTATCAGGGATCCCTTCGGCAACAGGCTGGAATTCCTTGAAAGGCTGTAGATTTTAAAAATTTATCTGTAAACTTTGAAATTGGAGATAAAGATGGAAAACTCCAAACCATTTGCTTCCCGGCTGACCGGGAGAATATTAATCGTTATTGCAGTTGTATCGACTGTCATATCGATGTATTTTTTTGCAAGGCTGCTAATAGATTCATTTAC
>JAEYVS010000186.1 GCA_023429265.1 Bacteroidota bacterium
GTGTAAGGTTATATCCTGACACATTTTTCAGCACACCTCCGCCTGTATTGATTATCTCTCCCTCAGGGCTCACAAATTCAATCCCGAGCACATAATCCTTAGTTACACCATATTTTACAGCTCTTGGTCCTCCTGCGCATTCTGCAAGGTTCCCACCAAGCGTACAGCTCCCTCTTGATGCCGGGTCGGGAGGATAAAAAAGTCCCAGTTTCTCACATTCTTCATGGAAGTTCTGCGTTATCACACCAGGCTCTACTACCGCCTGGAAGTTATCCTCGTCTATCTTTATTATCTTTTTAAACCTTTCCATTGACACACACATCCCACCTAATAGAGCCAGGGCTCCACCGGATAAACCTGTTCCTCCGCCCCGGGGATATACGGGAATTTTCTCCCTGTTTGCCAATTTCATTATCCCGGATATTTGTGTGGCATTTTCAGGTTTTAGTACCACCTCAGGTTTGAATGAAAAGTCTTCGGTATAATCTCTGGAATATACATCCAGATTATAATCATCAGTGATTACATACTCATCACCAACTATTTTCCGGAGCTCTTCAAGTATATTTGCGTCAATTTTATTGTACATTTGCATAAAATACTTATTTAACTGGCTATAATCAATTTACTTATATTTAATACACTTAGGGTGTTTTCCTGTAAATTCTGCATTACCGGTTTCATACCCTTTTAGATTGTAGATAGGAACCATTTTTCCTATTTTTAGTGTTCTGTTAAATTTACCCAAATCCATGGAGAAAAAATATACTACAGTACTATTTGTGGGAGAAGAAGGAGATCAGCCGTTCTCATTTCGCATCCCGAGTAAATTTATTAAGAAAAGAGGAGCAATTATAAAAGGAACAATCGCATCATTATCTGCTATCGTATTAATAACACTTACGCTTTTGACCGGACTGATCATTGAAAAAATAAAGACTTCAGACTTAAACGAACAAATAGCAATTATGCAGCAGGATCTGCTTCTTATGGATAGCCTGCATATTAAGCACAAAGTAAACAGCATAGAAGAAAGAATCGAAAAAATCGACGACTTCCTCGAAGAAAAAGGAATCAATACTGAAACCGAACCGGTTGGCGGTGAATTCAACGAAAACCGTCCATTCGATTTCAAAGTGTATGATTTCTATGATGACCATACCACTAAACTCATTCGCGACATCCGCAATGTCCCCCTCGGACTGCCTCACATAGGTGAAATGAGCTCGCAATACGGATACCGTAATAATCCTTTCGGTGGTAGGAGTACTGAATTTCACTCAGGTATGGACTTTAAAGGAAGCATTGGTGACCCTATTAAAGCTACTGCCGATGGAATTATTGTTCTCGCTGACTGGAAAGGCGGTTATGGACGCACAGTGATCATTAAGCACGATTACGGTTACGAAACCTTATACGGACATCTTTCCGGACTAAATGTGATGCAGGGACAAAAAGTAACTGCTGGTGATGTCATCGGATTTCTTGGCGCAACAGGCAGATCAACCGGACCTCACCTTCATTATGAAGTACGTAAGCACGGAAACGACGTTAACCCTGAAGACTACATTAATTTAAATTAAAAACCGCTATGTTTGATAAAAAAGATAACGGACACTCAGCTGGAAATGATCAGATACGCACACTTATTAGCGAAGGCTGTAAATTCGAAGGAAACCTTTTTTCCCCTTCATCAACCAGAATTGACGGCGTTATCAATGGTGACCTTACCGGTGAAAAGAGCATTATTGTTGGAGAAAAAGGAGTTATCAAAGGAAGCATCAAATCTCCTGAAGTTGTCGTCTACGGAAATGTCGACGGGGACATATCAACCGAAAATCTTACCATAAAACAAAATGGCACGGTAAATGGAAACATTGAGCTTTCTTACATAACCATCGAACGAGGTGGCAAATTCAACGGCAACTGCAAAACAAAAGGAATGCCCGGCAATCCCGAGAAAAAGCTCGTTTTCGACAGCCAAAACGAAAGCTCAGCCGCTGAAGAGGAAATAGAGTAATAATAAAGGACCCTAATGGATATTACAAAAGGTGAGAGAATTTATTCCCTCACCTTTTTTCTTACACATAACCTTGTCCTTAATCTCCCAATGGAAATTAAAGATTTTAAAGAACGAAGAAGTTTTTGGGCAAAAACGTCTTTTATTATGGTATCAATTTAACCTGGAAATACACACATCCCAAAGAGAATTTCCCGCATTTGTGAACGCATTTTACTGTTAAATTTCATATTTTTACTTAAATAGCTTAATTTTACCTAAATATTACATATTCTTGTGAACACCAATGCATAATTCAAAACCAATAGAACTGCTAAAAATCCTTAGCAAAACCGATTTGAAAAAATTTACTAAATTCCTGCAGTCTCCCTACTTTAATTGCAAACCCGGTGCAGAAAGGCTCTTAGACAGAATTCTGCCTTTTTTCCCGGCCTTTGATTCACCTTACTTAGAACGTGAAAAGGTATTCGAAAAACTCTACCCAGGAAAGCCCTATAATGATGTTTTGATGAGAAAACTTATTTCAGACCTGGGCAAATATCTGCAGGAGTTTATTATAGTTGAAAAAAGGCTTTCACCAACTATGAATAGGTCAATGATATTTCTTGACGTTCTTGTCGAGAAAAAGATCAATAAAGATTTTGAAAAACAAATATCTAACATCAAAAAGGAACTCTCAGAGAATGGTGTATTATATAATGATTATTTAAAAGACTACACTTCAC
>JAEYVS010000218.1 GCA_023429265.1 Bacteroidota bacterium
AACCACTACCGGGGTACCGAGAGGTAAAACCAATGGTATTCAGCGGGATTTACCCGTCTGTCTCCGAAGATTTTGAGGATCTAAGGGACGCGTTATCAAAACTGAAACTGAATGACGCGGCATTGACATATGAGCCGGAGAGTTCCGTAGCTCTTGGATTTGGTTTCAGATGCGGTTTCCTTGGTATGCTCCATATGGAGATTGTGCAGGAGAGATTAGAAAGAGAATACGACCTCACAATCGTAACAACCGTACCAAACGTAGAATACAAAGTTTACAAAACAAACGGTGACCTTGTAGTAGTAGATAATCCTGCCCAAATGCCTGACAGGGGCAGCATAGACAGAGTAGAAGAGCCATATATTAAGGCGCAGATAATAACTCCAACTGAGTATATCGGCAACCTTATGAAACTTGCAACGGACCGCAGGGGTATTTATAAGACTACTCATTACCTGGACCCAAAAAGGGTAGACCTGCAGTTTGAATTTCCTCTTTCGGAGATCATATTCGATTTCTACGATAAGCTGAAGTCAACCTCCAGAGGGTACGCTTCATTTGATTATGAATTCATAGATTACAGGGAGTCCGAGCTCGTAAAACTGGATGTGTTATTGAACGGAGACCCGGTCGATGCTCTTTCCACTATTGTACACAAGGATAATGCATTTGAATGGGGCAGAAAGCTTTGCAAGAAGCTGAAAGAATTGATACCGAAACAGATGTTTGAGATAGCGATACAAGCTTCGATAGGATCTAAAATTATCTCAAGAGAAACCATCAGCGCTATGAGAAAAAATGTTACATCAAAGTGTTATGGCGGTGACATTACCAGAAAGAAAAAACTGCTTGAGAAACAAAAAGAAGGTAAGAAGCGTATGAAGCAGGTAGGTTCGGTAGAGGTGCCGCAGGAAGCCTTTTTAGCCGTACTTTCATTGGAGAAATAAAGATTGAGTATTAATAAATCATAAAACTTTATTTGATTTAAAGTGATTTAAATTGGAAAAGAATTTACTTATAATTGAAAAATTGAAAACTTGGCAACAATACCAAAGAAAATAATAAAAAAGAAAGAATTGCACTCCAGGGGCGGCTCGACAGATACTACCGGTAAGGATGAGAATGGCAAAGAGAAGAAATCAAAATCGAGAGAACTTGGAGATGCTTTAGTATATGCTGCCATTGTAGCATTTTTCATAAAGGTCTTCTTTTTTGAGGCATACAGGATCCCAACGGGTTCAATGGAGAATACATTGCTTGTAGGTGATTTTCTGATCGTTACAAAATTTACATACGGCTCGACCACCCCAAGAAACATCCCCTTTACAAATGTAAGATTACCTTTTGTAAAATTACCCGGCTTTAAAGACCCGCAAAAAGGTGACGTGGTGGTTTTTGACTATCCGGGCGGAAGAGATGAAGTACAGTCTCCGGAAGTATTGAATTACATTAAAAGATGCGTAGGTACACCGGGCGACACCATACAAATAATCAACAAAGAAATTTACATTAATGGAGTAAAGGAAGCATTTCCATCATACGGAATTAAGCAGCCGCGAACAAAACAAGCCGGTGAATCGGACATGAATATGTTCACACGTGGCAGCGGATGGAACGAGGATAACTACGGACCGCTTTACATACCTAAAGAAGGCGATAAGATTACGGTAAACCCAGCCAACTATGAGCAGTGGAAAATTTTCATAGAACGTGAAGGCAAAGAAGTCAGACTGGATGGTGAAAGTGTAATAGTAGATGGCAGTCCCCTTCCAAACGGAGAATATACTGTTGAGAAGAATTACTACTTCATGATGGGAGATAACAGAAATAACTCATTCGACAGTCGTTTTTGGGGATACGTATCGGACGATGACATTGTAGGGGAGGCTTTGATAATTTACTGGTCCTGGGACGCAAATATTCCTTTCAGCAAATTTGGTGACCTGCTGGCTTCGATAAGATGGGATAGAATAGGAATGCCAATCCGTTAAGGAGTATAAAATGCCGGGAATATACATTCATATTCCTTTTTGTCATAAGAGGTGCGTGTATTGTGATTTTTATCTTGTAACCAATCTAAAACTTCTTGATCAATTTCTTTATTCCTTAAAGAAAGAAATCACCCTATATTCGGAAAAGTACAGGAATGAAAAATTCAATTCGATATATTTTGGAGGAGGCACTCCTTCAATTTTGTCAATTGAGCAAATATCAGCACTGATTGCAGATCTAAAAAATTCATTTACAATTGAACCGGATTCCGAGCTCACACTCGAAGCTAATCCGGAAGACTTGGATGGTATCAATCTCAGTGCATTAAGGAAGACAGGAATAAACCGGCTTAGTATTGGAGTTCAGTCTTTTTTAGATGATGAATTAAGTTTTTTGACAAGACAACACACAGGAAGAGAAGCAATAGAGTTAATAAACGAGGTTAACAAAGAGTTTGATAATTATTCGATAGATCTGATTTATTCCCTGCCGGGACAAACTGAGGCAAAGATACTGAAGTCAATTGAAACCATTAATAATCTGAATGCTCCTCACGTATCGGCTTATGCTCTGACATACGAGGAAAGAACTCCTTTGTACAAGATGATGGAAAGAGGAGATTTCATTGCAAATTCCGAGGAGAAAGAATCAGACTTTTTTGAATTCGTATCTGATTCTCTAACGGAAGCGGGGTATGACCATTACGAAGTCTCTAGCTTTTGCAGACCTGGAAAGGAAGCGAGACATAACAGTAAATACTGGACTTATGACAGTTACCTTGGTTTAGGACCTTCGGCGCATTCGTTTTTTAATTTTCAAAGATGGAATAATACCGCCAATATTGGTAAATATAACCATTTACTAAATGAGAACAATCTTCCGGTAGAGAACCAAACTCTCATTGAGGCAAATGAAAGAAACTTTGAGCTAATACTAACGGGATTAAGGAGCAAAGGGGTATCCCTGAACAAATATAAACAAATAACCGGGGAAGATTTTACGGTAAAATTTGATACCACAATCAATACTTTAGTGCATTCAGGATTTGCAGAGATTTCTGAGGATAATTTCAGATTAACAAGAAGAGGTTTCTGTATTGCTGATGAGATAATTGCTAAGTATTTTTAAAGAAGTTATTTAACTTTATTTTTTAGAGTTAAACAGAGTAAAAATTAAAAGTCATATAGGGGCAAAAATGCGTACAATTTTACTGGTTGAAGATGAACCAATAAACATGAAGTTAATGACCAGGATACTGGAAAAGCATGATATGGGTGTAGTGGCAGCACAAAACGGTAATGACGCCTTAAAAGCATATAAGGAGAGAGATGACATAGATGTAATATTAATGGATGTGCAGATGCCAATAATGGATGGATTTGAGACTACCCGCTTGATACGTGAGACAGATAGATATCAGGAAAAGAAAACAAAGATAATTGCTTTGACGGCTTTTGCTTACGATACAGACAGGGAGAGGTGTTTACAGGCTGGAATGGATGATTTTATTTCTAAGCCGATAGACATGAAGCTTCTCATAAGTAAAATCTCGGTATAATCATATTACACTGAGCATTACCTGGGCAATTGAAAGAAATATAGTAACTCCTATCACATCCTGAAAAGCCGTAGCAAAAGGACCGGATGAGACAGCCGGATCAAAGCCGAATTTTTTGGAGAGCATAGGGATGGCAGTCCCCGCGAGCCCGGCTATATTTATCGACGCAAACATAGAGACCCCTACCGTTATACCAAACTCCACTTTGGATGGATTCGAACTCATCAGATATCCTATTATACCTACAAGAATACCTATGACAAATCCAATGATGAAATTGGTTTTAATCTGGCGGGAGAATGGTGTCCACCAATGAGCTAATGTAATGTAACCTGTATCCAATGCTCTTACGACAATTGCTGCCGATTGGAGTCCTGAATTACCTGAAATGGCGTTGATTATGGGCATAAACGCAGCCAGGAGAATGATCTCACCAAGCATTCGATCGTGTGATTTAATTACAAGCACTGCTATCATCTCAACCCCTAATGCAATCATAAGCCACGGGAGCCTCATTTTAGCTATCTGGATCGATGACTTTTTCTCAAGCTCCTCCGCATCCGTACCGGACATTTTAGCGACGTCTTCAGTGTACTCTTCCTCAACAACATCCATAATGTCATCAATTGTGATGCGCCCTATGACCCGTTCATTGGCGTCAATCACAGGAACGGAGACAAGGTCATAATTCATAAATATCTTTGCAACTTCCTGCTGGTCCATATGAGCATCAACTGATATTACATCACTATTCATCACCTCGGATATTTTTTTTTCGGGGTCTTTCATACTGATGATCAGTCTCCTGAGAGAAATTATTCCTTTTAAATGTCCATCTTTATCCACCACCCACATATTGTAGAACTGGTCAATCCCATCCCCTTTTTCCTGGATGAGTTTTATTGTATCGGATACTGTATCATTTTCATTTGCAACGATAAACTCCTTTGCCATAATTCCACCGGCAGTATTCTCATCGTATTTGAGGAGCTCACGAACTTCATCGGAATCTTCCCGGCCTACAGTGTCAAGGGTTTTAAGTATTTTATGCTGTTCTTCTTCATCCAGATCCGCTACAAGGTCTGCTGCGTCATCGGAATCCATTTCAACAAGAAGATTGGAAAGATTGCCCTCACTGAGGTTTTCCAGAATAGCATCACGGCGTTCATCACCAAGTTCAAGGATTATCTCCCCGGCTGTTTCCTGGGGCAATAAAGAGAAAAGATACACAGCATCATCGTCTTTCTTTAATGTATCGATTAGCACAGCAACATCGTAATCATACAGATCTGCGAGGATGTTCTTTAAAAGGGCATCTGAGCGTGAATCGATAAGACTCTCAATTTCACTAAGAAGAGCTTTATCCACCGTAAGCTGTAATCTATTTTTAGTATCATTTGACACGTATAAGTACTATGCTTTATTATACTTTATGAGATGATATGCTAAGCGATAAAATATCCATAAGGGGGAGCATAAACAACGAACAAATTATTATCTAAAAGGCGTTTTCAATGTGATTGATTACGGATTTTCCATCTACAAGCATTATTGTAATAACATCAAGCCGAATGTCGTGTTTAAGATAATTTTCGTTTTCCGAAATGAATCCCATAGCTGCTTTACGAATCTGTTCCATTTTTGATGATGTAACGGACTCCTCGGGTTCACCGAACTTTTTATTAGCACGCGTTTTTACTTCCACGAAAAGAAGAAGATTATTTTTCATATCTTCAAAAATCAGATCTATCTCAGCCCGGTCATAGCGATAATTACTTTTCAGATGGGAAAGTCCCTGTTCCTTTAGAAACTCGGCTGCAATGAGCTCACCTCTTTTACCAAACCGGTTTTTATATACACATTTACTTTTCATCAAAATCAAAACGGTAATTGTATTCGAAGATTTTTCTGCAAAAGCTTTTTCGGTGTATTTCACTTAATCCATTTTCCCGGATAGTATCTATATGCTCACGAGAGGCATAGCCCTTATGGCTGATAAAATTATAAACCGGGAAAACTTCGTGAAGCTCATTCATTATCCGGTCCCGGGTAACTTTTGCGATGATTGATGCACAGGATATGGCAAAAATCTTTGAATCCCCTTTTACTACTGTTTCATAATTTAAGGTTTTTTCTCGTTCTTTCTCCAGACGGAAGTAATTTCCGTCAATGAAGATCTTATCGGGTTTTCGCTCAAGCCTGTCGATGGACTGCTCCATAGCTCTCATAGTTGCCCTGAGAATATTGATTTTGTCAATTACCTTGCTATGAATAATGCTGACCGAGTAAGATGTACATTTATCTATAATTTCGGCATAAAAATGCTCTCTTTCCTCCTCAGAAAGAAGCTTGGAATCCGTCACCCCATCGATGAGCCTATCTTCCAGGCATTCCTGGTCTATAATAACAGCCGAAGCCACTACAGGACCTGCTAAAGGTCCCCTGCCTGCCTCATCTATACCGCAAATCAGCATAAGATTTAGTGATTTTTAGAGAAAATATTGTAAATTAATGACTTTTTAAATACATATAGTGAGAAAAAGGTAGATCTTTGAGGAATCGTAGAGAAGTTAATTCCTTGAAATAATACATTAGTATTTGTATTTTCACAGACTAAATATGTTCCGTCACGTACGGATAAATCTTTATGTCCATTTTTTATGTTTGATGATCTGTCGTATAAGCTCGAGAGTGTATTAAAAAAGGTTCGAGGGCAAGGAAAAATAAGCGAAAAGAATATCGATGAATCTTTACGTGAGATACGGAGAGTGTTTTTTGATGCTGACGTAAATTATAAAGTAGTTAGTTCTTTCATAAAAGATGTCAAAGAAAAGTCACTGGGCAAAGAGGTTCTTACCAGTATTACTCCCGGCCAACTTATTGTAAAGATCATTAATGATGAACTTGTTAAGCTGATGGGTTCGGAGAAGACAGATATAAACTTCTCCAATGATATCCCTTCGGTGATACTAATTGTTGGGTTACAGGGATCAGGTAAAACCACATTTTCAGCAAAGCTGGCAAAACATCTGAAGTCTAAGGGACGCAACCCAATTCTTGCGGCTTGTGACGTTTACAGACCTGCAGCAATAGAGCAGCTAAAGGTTCTCGGTAAGCAAATCGAAATTCCCGTGTTTTCCATCGATGATGAGAAAGACACACTAAAGATCGTGAAAGAGGCTTTAACTGCAGCAAGAAAAAATGCCAGGGACACTCTCATAATCGATACCGCGGGTCGTTTGGCGATCGATGAAGAGATGATGAACGAGGTCAAGAAGATAAAGGACTTCGTTAACCCGGCAGAAACACTTTTTGTGGTGGATGCGATGACAGGCCAGGATGCCGTAAACACAGCTAAAGCATTCAATGACAAGCTGGAATTTGATGGTGTAGTGCTGACCAAATTGGACGGCGATACGCGTGGAGGAGCTGCTTTATCGATCAGGGCAGTCGTCAATAAGCCCATTAAGTTCGTTGGTGTAGGCGAAAAGCTTGATGCTCTTGAGGCATTTCATCCTGACAGGATGGCTTCCAGAATCCTTGGCAAAGGAGACATTGTAAGCCTTGTAGAGAAAGCCCAGGGAGAATTTGATGAGGTAGAAGCTCAAAAGCTAGAGGAGAAGTTAAAGAAGAATAAATTTGATTTTAATGACTTTCTGGCACAAATAAAGCAGATCAAGAAAATGGGTTCGGTGTCGAGCCTGGCTTCGATGATACCTGGTGTCGGGAACGCATTGAAAGGCAAAGAGGTAGATGAAAAAGTATTTACCAGAGTAGAAGCGGTTATTCTTTCAATGACTGAACAAGAGAGAGAGAAACCGAATTTACTAAATGGTTCGAGAAGACGAAGAATAGCGGACGGAAGCGGTAATTCGATACAGGAAGTGAACAGAATAATAAAGCAGTTCACAGATATGCAGAAGATGATGAAGAAATTCAGCGGCGGTAAGATGAAAAACCTGATGAGGCAGATGAATATACCCGGAGGACTTGCTAAACAATTTAAATAGAGATTAAGAATAAAAATAATATAAAACTTTAAAAGGAGCACTAAAAGTAATTGGTTAAATTAAGATTAAAGAGAGCGGGACGAAAGGCGCTGCCAATCTATAAGATAGTCGCAGCTGACGCCAGATATCCGCGAGACGGCAGATTCATCGAGCAGGTAGGATACTATGATCCCAATAAGAATCCCATGCAAGTTGACCTGAAAGAAGAAAGAGTAATGTACTGGTTAAAAACAGGCGCACAGCCTACCGATACGGTAAGAAGCCTTTTCAAAAGGGAAGGAATCCTTTACAAATGGAACCTGGAGAAAAGAGGTAAAAGCGAAGATGAAATAATGGCTGAACTTGAGAGTTTCCGAGAAAGGAACAAAGACAGACATATTAAGGACAAAGAAAGAAAAGAAAGAAGAAAGCAAAACAAAGCCAAGCAGGAAGCTGCCGCTAATCAGCCTGAAGTGAAAGAAACACCGGCTGAAGAGGTAAAGGACGAAGCACCTCAACAAGAAGCTGCAGTCGTAGAAGAAGCACCTGTCAAGGAAGCTCCAGCACAGGAAACTCCTGAGGTAAAGGAAGAACCGAAAGCTGAAGAGCAGCAAGTTGAGACTAAAGAAGATGTAAAGGCAGAAGAAGAAAGATCCGAAGAAGTAATAGCTGAAGAGAAGCCCGTAGAAGAAGTGAAGGAAGAAGTGAAAGCTGAAGAAGAAACTGAGGCTAAAGAAGAAGATAACACTGCTGAAGAAAAAACTGAAGGCAGTGATGAGGAAAACAAAGGGTAGTTATCCTTTGTTTGACATTCCTCCAATGGAGACTCTTTGGGACAAATCGGAATTGGGGTTTTAGCTGTAATAGTGTATTATACTGATATAGACATTAAATCTTAATCATTCTATAATAACCCAACCAGGAGGAACCGACATGAAAGAATTTATTGAATTTATTGCAAAGCATTTAGTTGACAAACCCGATGCAGTACGCGTAGAAGAGACAGAAGAGAACAACAAAATTAATTTTAAGCTTTTTGTCGATGACCCGGAAACAGGTAAAGTCATCGGGAAAGCAGGAAAGACCGCGAAAGCTATCAGGACTCTACTGACAGCGATTGCAGCAAAGGAAGGAAAAAGAGCATTCCTCGAAATTCCTGATAAAATAAACAAAGACGAGGAAAGTACTGCAGGTAATGATTCAGGAGAGTAAAGCTCCGATATACCAGGATGAGATCGTAATCGGAAAGATAGCAAAAAGTTTTGGAGTAAAGGGATATTTGAAGGTGATTTCACTTACAGATTTTCCTGAAAGATATAAAGACTTACACGATGTTCATTTATATTCGGAAAAAAGCGGAAGGTTTTATTCAAACCCGGAAGGTGGTTACGAGATAAAAATCGAAGCAACTGAAATACTTACGGAATTTATAAAGGTAAAGTTAAAAGACGTAAATGACAAAGATGCTGCGGACAAGTTAAGAGATTACCTTGTTACCTTACCAATAGAAGATAGAATATTAAGGGATGATGGTGAACATTACTATTACGAGATAATAGGATATGAGATATGGGATGGAGATACTAAGTTAGGAGTTCTAAACGCGATTGAAGATTTTGGAGGAGGCGATCTATTCAAAATTGTACTTGATGAGCCTCAAAAAGAGGTATATATCCCCTACCGGGATGAATTCATCGATAGAATTGATAACGACGCAAGAAAAATATATGTAAAGCTTATAGACGGGTTAATCGATACTTAGGACAATGAGATTTGACATAATAAGCGCAAACCCTGCAATATTAGAAAGTTCTTTAACAAACGGATTGATTTCAAGAGCAGTGAAAAAGGATCTTGCTGAAGTGGAAGTACATCACCTCAGAGATTATGCAGAAGGCTCATACAGACAGATAGACGACCTTCCATATGGGGGTGGTACAGGTATGGTTTTAAAGCCGGAGCCTTTTTTCAAATGCATTGAAAAGCTTAAATCCGTAAGAAAATATGATGCTATTGTGAATTTCAGTCCTCAGGGACGGATATTCAATCAAAAATCTGCAAATAAATATTCACTGAAAGGAAATTTCATCTTGCTATGTGGACATTACAAAGGAATTGATCAAAGAGTGATAGATGCCTTTGTAACCGATGAGATATCGATAGGTGAATACGTTATTTCGTGCGGGGATATCGCTGCTCTGGTATTTATGGACGCTGTTTTAAGGCTTGTTCCGGGGGTTTTGGGTGATGCTGAATCAGCGATCACAGATACCTTCCAGGTTGAAACTGATGAAGGTATTGCAGGTTTTGATTACCCGCAATACACAAGACCCGAAAATTACAAAGGATATGAAGTTCCAGAGATTTTATTGAGTGGTAACCACGCAAAGATAAACCAATGGCGAGAAAAAATAGCATCAGAAAATTTTAAAAAAAGAAAAAATTAAAAAAATATTTTTATACTCTTCTACGGATCAGTAGCAGGTATAGAAGGGAGAACAAACAATGGATAAAATAAATTTAATCTCAGCGGCTCAAATGAGGGATGACATTCCCCGTTTCCATCCCGGGGATACAGTAGCGGTTTCCGTAAAAGTAGTAGAAGGAACTAAAGAAAGAGTACAGGAATTTAAAGGGATTGTAATGGGCATCAAAGGCGCCGGTATAAACAGAACCTTCAGAGTAAGGAAGATCTCAAACGGCGTAGGAGTGGAAAGGATATTTCCGATTAACTCACCTAAGATCGACAAAGTTGACATAATAAAAGAAGGCAGCGTGAGAAGAGCAAAACTTTATTACCTCAGAAAACTTACCGGCAAAGCTGCTACAAAGATCAAAGAAAAGAAAAGAGTTGATACCAAGGAAGCTGTAAAACCTGTTGCAAAGGAAACTGTAAGAAAGGAAGAATTAGTCACTGAGGAAAACACAAGTAATTAAACAAACGATTTTTATATAACCATATCCGTTCCGGTATATCCGGGACGGATTTCTTATTCTACATCTGATGAAAATAGAAGTCTCAAACGGCGAAATCATTGATAAGCTGACCATACTTTCTTTAAAACTGATGCACATTAAGGATGAATCAAAGCTCGATAATATTAAGAAGGAGCATAATCTACTAAAGGATGTTGCCTCTGAAATCGGAATTGAAGAAGAGAATCCCCTATACATAAAATTATTGGAAGTAAATCAGAAGCTATGGGATATTGAAGATAAAATCAGGGATTGTGAGAGAGACAAAGATTTTAGTGAGAAATTTATTGAATTAGCGAGGAGTGTGTACTTTACAAATGATGAAAGAAGTGTCATAAAGCGAGAGATAAATGAAGCAACCGGATCCGAACTTACTGAAGAAAAAAGCTATAAAGAGTATAAATAGAAAAGGCTCCTTAGTGGAGCCTTTTTAGCTATTCATTTTTCTTTTTCTTTAACGTAACACCATCTTTTTCGTATTTATCTACCATTTTATCGCCCCATTTAGTCACCGAAGTAACTAATGCAAGCACAGTAGATAAGATTGTCACAACGATTATCGAAATCCAGATTAATAATTCCACTCAATTTAATCTCCTATTAGAGATTCCTCATTTTAAATAAATTCAAGTCTCTGTAAACTCTGACCTTTTTAGCGCTGGTAATAGAATTAATCCTCTCTTCAGCCATTTCCCTTGAAGCAATATGGGTAGGGATATCCTGTTTTTTGGATATTTCTATAATCCTTGCCATTATATCATATATACCCGCAGTTTGCTTTAAAGCTCTTTCCCTGTTATAGCCTTCTAATTCGCTATATACATTAATTAGTCCACCTGCATTAATGACATAGTCAGGAGCATATAAAATCCCTTTGTCTTTAAGCATTTTACCGTGAACATCTTCATTTTTAAGCTGGTTATTCGCAGCACCCGCAATAATTTTGACCTTTAACTGGGGAATCGTATCATCATTTATGATAGCTCCCAAAGCCGCAGGTGAGAATATATCTGCGTCATAGGAGTAAACTTCATCCACTGAAATTATCTCTGCACCGAAGTCATTCACAAGAGATTTTAGTTTATCTTCATATATGTCACTTACAAACAATTTAGCACCTTCTTTATGTAAAGAATCACATAGATGCCTACCAACGTTTCCACCAGCTCCCTGCACCACAATCCTCTTACCTTCTAGAGAATCAGTACCGAAAACTTCCTTTGCGCATGCTTTCATACCCACGTAAGTGCCGTAAGCTGTTACCGGAGACGGGTCACCGCTACCACCAAGTTCCTGTGGAATACCTGTAACATTCCTTGTTTCCATCATTACATATTCCATATCCTTAACATTTGTGCCAACATCTTCCGCAGTAATATACCTTCCTGACAATCCTTCAACAAAACGCCCGAAAGCTCTGAATAACGCTTCGGATTTTTGTGTTCTTGCGTCACCAATTATTACAGCCTTACCACCGCCAAGATTCAGACCCGCAATAGATGCCTTATAAGTCATCCCCTGTGAAAGTCTGAGCACGTCTACTAAAGCTTCGTCGCCATTAGCATACGTCCACATCCTGCATCCACCTAATGCCGGTCCTAGCGTGGTATTGTGAATACCTATAATAGCTTTTAAACCAGATTCTTTATGTGAGCAAAAAACCACCTGCTCGTGTCCAAGATCTTCAATCAGTTCAAAAGTTGGGAACATATTCTTTTCCATAAAATGTGAATTTATATATTTATATTAATTATTTAAAATTTCCAAACCAGCAAAAAGCTCGGGATTAAGGGCTTTTCTGATATAAATGAACACATCATCAACAGAGATATGAGCCATACATTGCGGAGCCTGACAGCCGTATTCGTGACCTAAATATAAACAAGGGCTGCAAAATTTATCACTCTGTATCAAAACAGAATTTTTACTATACGAGCCCCATTTAGCAGGATTAGTAGGTCCATGGAGCCCCATGGTCTTAGTACGCACGCAAGATGCTATGTGAAGCATCCCTGTATTACTGCAAACGATAATATCAACTTTTTTTACAAGCGCCACAACATTATCGAGAGGATATTTACCGGCTGTGTTAACGACATTTTCGCCGATACCCTGAGTAATAATCTTACATCTGTCTATTTCAAGGTGTGATCCGGTAATTAAAATCCTTAATTCGCGGTCGTGTTTTACAAGACGTTTTCCGAGTTCAATGTATCTTTCATCGGCCCATTCCCTGGGTTTACCATTTTCACCACAACCGGGATGGAGACATATAATTGTTCGTCCGTGAAAATCGTGTTCCATCCAGAATTTTTCGGCAAATTTTTCATCTTCTTCAGAAAGAAAATATTCCAACTGTTTTTCTTTTTCTGAGGTCGATATGCCCAAGGGAGCTAAAAGATCAAGAAAATTTTCAAGTTCGTGCTTATCTCTGAGATGAGGAACTACCCTGTTATAGATAAAATGCTTGTATTGTCCTTTGGTTCTAAATCCTATAGAGCAGTCACTTCTGACAAATGCAGCCATTATGGCGTTTATTCTTTCCCATTGTCCTCCATCTATGAGGAGGTCATATTTCTGTTTCCTGAGGCTCAGCATAAACTTCAAGAATAGAAAGGGATTAGAAAGAAAAGAATGAACATCACAATTGACGATCTTATCAACATAAGGTATTTTTTTTATAACCGAATAGTTGATAGGAGAACACACAAAAGTAAGCTCAGCATCGGGAAATCTCTTTTTTAGGGCTCTGAGAGTAGGTATAAGAAGAATCGAATCCCCTATAGCAGCAAGTTTAATAAAGAGTATCTTTTTAATATTTTCGATTGGGAGCCTTTTTCTTTTTTTAAGAAAAAGCCCAAGAAAAATGAGGATAGGAACTCCTAAATACCTGTCAAAGAACCTGAATATAGCTCTTCGCTTCATAGCCAAAAGTAAAATAACCTTAAAATATACAAATAAATTGCTAGATTTTCAATTTATAAGGAAGTGCAGTAGTTGCTATTACTGTATGGAAATCCTGATATTTAAGCCGCCTTCGTTGGAAGTTCTCGGGACTGTGGTGAATGTTTCGGCAGTTGGCTCAGTCCTGATATACTTGTAAAATAATTGCATCTGGACCTTTGAACTCAATGAATACTGAATCGAAGGATTTATGGTAAAGACTGTGGAACCATTACCCGGAAGTTTATCGGCAATTCCATTGCCTAATGGTGTAAACCTGTAATCAATTGGCTCATTCTCCGTACGAGTAACAGAAAGTGAGAAAGCTATATCATTTTGAAGTGA
>JAEYVS010000022.1 GCA_023429265.1 Bacteroidota bacterium
AACGGCTCGAAGATATTCTCAGTAAGCTCGAAAATGAAATAGATGATACATCGCTCGATGAAGTAATGAATTATTACCGTGAAGGATTAGAGCTTTTGAAATACTGCCGTACAAAACTAAACGAAACAGAACTGCAGATAGAAAAAATAAAAACTGAATCAAGAAATTAAAATAAACGATGGAAAACATAATCCCTGATCCCTACGATATTTCTCAGACAAAATTTTTAAAGGACATAAACTATCCTAAGGACCTCAAGAAACTGAACCTGATGGATCTTCGTGAGCTTTCAGATGAAGTTCGCGAGTACCTTATCGATACAATATCAAAGATAGGCGGACATCTTGGCGCATCATTAGGTGTTGTGGAGTTGACGCTTGCTCTGCACTATGTATATAACACTCCTGACGATAAGCTGATATGGGATGTCGGGCACCAGGGATATATTCATAAGATACTGACAGGCCGTAAAGAAGCATTAAAATCAATAAGGCAGAGAGACGGTATTAGCGGGTTTTTAAAAAGGTCTGAAAGCGAATATGATGTATTTGGAGCTGGACACGCATCCACGTCTATCTCTGCAGCTCTTGGTATTGCAGCTGCGAGAGATTATCAGAAAAGGAATTACAAAGTTGTAGCAGTCATTGGAGATGGCGCAATGACAGGCGGAATGCCTTATGAAGCTATGAATAACATCGGGCTTCTAAAGAAGGATATCGTAGTTGTATTAAACGATAATAAGATGTCGATAGCGCCGAATAACTGGTCGGTGCAGAATTACTTTAATGAGTTTCTTACAAACGAAGCATATAACAACTTCAGGAACTTCGTGTGGGAGCTTACCGGCAGCCTCGAGAAAAAGACCAGCGACAGGCTCAGAAGGGCAGCATCAAGGATTGAAGGCGGAATCAAAGGAGTAATTACACCGGGGATGCTTTTTGAGGCGATGGGATTCAGGTATTTCGGACCTATCAACGGACATAACGTAGTGAACCTGGTAAAGGTGATGGAAGAAATTCACAAGATGTCCGGCCCGATTTTATTACACGTGGTAACTGAGAAAGGTAAAGGACCTTCATATGCAGACGGGCATCCGGAAAGAATACACGCGCTTACACCATTCGATAAGGAAACAGGTAAGGTTTTAAAGAAATCATCCGGTGTGGCATATACAAAAGTTTTTGGTGACGCACTGGTGGAGCTTGCAAAAAAAGATGATAAGATAATTGGAATTACTGCGGCAATGCCGAGCGGAACGGGACTCAATGCTCTTCAAACGGAACTCCCTGACAGGTATTATGATGTGGGAATAGCAGAACAGCATGCCGTTACATTCGCGGCAGGCCTTGCAACAGAAGGATACACTCCTGTGTGCGCTATATACTCTACATTTTTACAGAGAGCAATCGACCAGATAATACACGATTCAGCCATACAGAAACTGCCGGTTGTATTTGTACTGGACAGAGCAGGACTGGTAGGCGCGGACGGACCTACACACCACGGTACATTTGATCTTTCGTATCTGAGAATGATACCGGGTATGGTTGTGATGGCTCCTAAAGATGAGAATGAACTAAGAAATATGTTATATACTGCGACACTTTATAAAAAAGGTCCCATTGCGATCAGATACCCGAGAGGTAATGCATTGGGTGTGGAAATAGGTGATTTTACCAAGATGGAAATCGGAAAGGGTGAAATTGTTAAAGAAGGTAAGGATGTGGCCATACTTGCGATAGGAAATATGGTAAATAACTCCGAGAAAGCTGCTGCTATTCTTGCCGAATCAGGTATTGATGCAGAGGTAGTGAATATGAGGTTTGTAAAGCCGCTGGATAGTGAGCTATTAATGGATGTGTTCAGCAGGTTCGATAAAGTATTGACTGTTGAGGACAACACAATACTCGGCGGTTTTGGCAGCGCGGTAGCAGAGTTTGCAGTACAGCATAATTATAAAAATGACATATTGATACACGGAATACCGGACAGATTTATCGAGCACGGTACTCCTGAGGAACTCCACGAAGAGCTAAAGATAGATGGAAAGGGAATTGCCAATGTGGTAAAATCCCATTTAATTAAAGAAAAGAAAAATGCTTAAGAAAACATTACTCCTGTGGGGGATAATGTGCGCAGGGATTTATTTGTCAGGATGCAGTACTGACACCATTACCGGGAACAACAACGGGCAGATGCCGGGACAGGGAGATCTTTTGTATGAGAAGCCCGGACTGCTGGATAGTCTGAATGGAACCTGCTCGGCTTATCTGGTCAGGAATTTCTTTCTTGATACGCTTGATATGTCTGAATACAGTCAGCTCAGGATAGAACTCAGCGGCGCAACTGACGGTGATAGGTCAAATCTTATCATGTACTACCTGGATAATGGAGCAATGAATATGATCGAGCTGGAGGGATTGAATGAAATAAACGGTAATGTCTCTGTAACCATACCTGCGCCGAATAAGATGAGCGATGTGCATTTCAGAATGCTGCTCTTTGCTTCGGTTTGTACGGGACAGTATTATCATCTGACTGTCAGGGATTTAAAAATTTACGGAATAAATTAATTGAAACTAGACCACCTCATAATAAATAATCATCCTGAACCTGTAAAGCAGAGTTTTGATAAGCCTGCCAATGATAAGAAGGTTTACATCGAAACCTACGGGTGCCAGATGAATTTTTCCGATACGGAGATAGTGCTGAGTGTATTGAGTGACTATGGATACAATGAAAGCTCTGATATCGATAACTCAGATGTTATCTTACTGAATACCTGCAGCATAAGGGAGAATGCAGAGACAAGAGTCTATACACGTCTGGGACAGCTGCAGAAGTACAAAAGACAGAATCCTAACCTGGTGGTCGGCGTATTGGGCTGCATGGCTGAGAGACTCAGGAAGAAGCTTATAGATGAGCTTAAGATCGTGGACATAATAGTCGGTCCGGATGAATACAGAAAAGTACCTTCGCTAATAGATAATGTAATTTACAATGGTGAGAAGGGCATAGCGGTACAACTGTCGAGGGTAGAGACATACGACGATATTCTCCCGATAAGAAAAGAGGGAATCACCGCATGGCTTTCGATAATGCGCGGCTGTGATAAGTTTTGTACCTTTTGCGTGGTGCCTTTTACGAGGGGCAGGGAGCGCAGCAGGAACCATAAGAATATAGTTAATGAAGCGATAAGACTCAGGGATGAAGGAATCAAGGATATATGGCTATTAGGGCAGAATGTAAACTCATACAAGTATGATGACGTGGATTTTGCAGACCTGCTTGGATTGACAGCCAGGGAGCTGCCTGATGTAAGAATAAGATACACTACATCGCATCCGTATGACTGTTCGCAGAAGCTGCTGGAAACGATGGCTGAGTATGATAACATTTCCAAATACATTCATTTGCCATTACAGTCAGGATCTGACAGGGTGCTGGAGAAAATGAACAGATTGTATTCTGTGGAGCATTACATGAAGGTGATGAAGTACGCGAGGGAGATTATGCCGGGTGTAGGGCTTTCGACGGATATTATATCCTGTTTCCCGTCTGAAACAGAAGATGAGCATAAGATGACAATGGATGTGATGGAAGAGGTGAGGTATGACAGCGCGTATACATTTGTTTATTCAAGAAGGGAAAACACGAAAGCTTACAGAATGCCTGACCTTATAGACGAAGAGACTAAAAAAAGAAGGCTGGATGAGATCATAACTATGCAGAGGAGGGTTTCTTATGATATTCATAAAGAACTGATCGGCAGAGAAATGGAAGTGTTGGTAGAGTCATTGAGCAAGAAATCGGATGAGCAGTATATGGGCAGAACAGACTGTAATAAGCCTGTTATAATTCCCAAGGAAATGACATTTGTGAGTGAGGAAGGTGAACTGGTATCGAAGAAACCCATAGATATAGGTGATATGGTCAAGGTGAAGATCAATAAAGTGAATTCAGCTACATTGTTTGGTGAACCCGTATTAGAAGCCGTTAAAAAATAATATCCATTATTTGGCAGATTTAATCAGCGTTTTATTATTTGTGACCCTTGGGTTTTTACTGAGGCTGCTCCCCCTGAGCTGGGTTAGAGGGCTTGGTAATTTTTCCGGTATGTTTTTTTTTATCTAATTCCCATCCGAAAGAAAGTAGTAGAATCCAACCTGGAGATCTGTTTCCCTGAAAAAGATGAAAACTGGAAGAATGAAATAACGAAACAGGCATACAAGAATGTTTTTGTTGTGCTGTTTGAGTTTTTGTATTTCCCGAGAATAAATAAGCGAAAGGCTGAGAACTTCATCGAAGTGAAAGGCAACCAGCTAATGGATGATGCTGTAACCAAAGGAAGGGGTGTTATACTTTTAAGCGGGCACATATCTAACTGGGAACTCTCAGCTTATGCATATCCATTACTCCGGAGAAGGGCGTTGAACATAATCGCTAAGATACAAGCCAGCAAAATGCTTGACAGAAAGGTGAATAAGTACAGGAAGATATCCGGTAACAGGATTATTCACGTAGGGGCGTCATTAAGGGAGTCATATAAGATTTTAAAGACTAATAAGATATTATGTTTTTTAATTGACCAGTCGGCTCACCCAGATTACTCTGTGTATGTGGATTTCTTTGGTAAGAAAGTGGCTACATTTGCGGGTGCGGCTAAGATGGCATTAAAGCAGACTTCACCGGTGATTATGGGCTATATGATAAGAGGTAAGAGGGGGAAGTATGAGATTAGGTTTGAGGAGATAGACTACACTGATATTACCGAGGATAACGAGTCAAATATGATCGAATTAACACAGAGGATGCAAGGGAAGCTCGAGGAGATAGTACGGAATAATCCGGAACAATGGTTCTGGTTTCACAGGCGGTTTAAGCATATGCGGGAGGAAGCGTGAAGGTCCTCGTAGTACAAACGGCTTTTATAGGGGACGTGATACTGACACTTCCCATGGTACAGGCGCTAAAGAAAGCGCAGCCGGATACGGTGATAGACTTTATGTGCATACCGACGACAGCTGAACTGCTGACCGGAAACGCATACATAAATGAAGTGATAATCTACAATAAGCGGAAAGGCGGTTTTAGAGGATTATGGCAGATAGCGAGAGAGGTGAAGGCTGGAGACTATGATATAATAATATCACCACACAGGTCATATAGAAGCGCATTGATAGCTTTCATGTCGGGATGTGAGAATACTATATCATTTGATAAGTCGGATATGAGTTCACTGTATAAGACCACTGTACCATATATACAGGATATTCACGAGATACAAAGAAATCTGAAGCTATTGGAGCCTCTTGGAATTAAGGAAGAAAATATAATTCGCCCTGAATTATTTCCATCCGGTGAAGATAAAAGTAAAATTGATGCTTTATTAGAGGCAACGAATCAAACGGAAAATGGATTTATTTGTATTGCCCCGGGATCGGTATGGTTTACGAAGCGTTATCCTAAGGAGAAGTTTTTGAATCTTCTGAAAATACTTGGCGAGAGGAATGTTTCAGTTTTCCTCATCGGCGGTAAGAATGATATGGAGCTCGGGGATTATTTATATGATAATTCAGGGAAAGAAGGATTGTTTAATGTCATAGGGAAGCTGTCGCTGCTTGAGTCGACGGAATTAATCAGAAGAGCCAAGCTATTGGTAACTAATGATTCAGCTCCGCTGCATATAGGAAATGCAATGGGGACGAATGTGATAGCGATATACGGCGCTACTATACCCGGGTTTGGATTTTATCCGTATGGAGAAAATGATGTTGCATTCGAGACAAACGGGCTGCCCTGCAGACCTTGCAGTATCCACGGAGGTAATAAATGCCCTATAGGGACGTTTGAGTGTATGCTAAGTATCAGAGAAGAAGATATTGCTAACCGGGTTGCTAATCACTCCTCATAAATCTCATAATCTATAGGCGAGAGCTTATAATTATTAGTGATCTCAGCAGAGCAGGCTGTCAATCCAACCAACAGATCCATTTCAGCGCGGAAAATGATATAGTCTCCCGGTTTAGACGGGGGCGGATCAATGGATAAACTACCATCCGGAAGCACATTTACATTCATAAAAATATTCAGAGTGGTGGGTATTTGATCTTTAGTGATGTCATAGTCCTTAAGGTTTTCGTAAAGATTCATCAGACAGCTTCGATGATCGTGCTCACCGTAAATTATCTCAAATGTTTCCGGGCTGCAGGGGGTTAGGAGGAAATCGTGCTTACCGACAGTGTCTTCGATTATTGTAAGCATTTTATTGCTGCGATTGGAATAAAGAACATCATTTGTTGTGAGATATATCTTATTATTATAATCGAATGTCCTGCCGGATGAAACCCACTCATTCAGGTCATCTTTCGCGAAGCAGATCAAATCAGATACCTGTCCGCCTTCAGGGTCAATCACTCTAAGAAGATCACCTTTATTAAGTATAAATGATGTTCCTTGCTGAATTGGAATACGATCGTTTTTAATTAATTTCATTAATCAATTTGATTTATTAAGAAACGGACATTTCCATTCATTTCCTTCCTGCCTGCCTGAATACTGCCGGGCTTCGGAGGACCTCGCCGAAATCCTTAAGCATAGGATTTACTGAACCGGAATACTTGATATCCCGTGAACGGATCTTATCCCTCATTTTAGAATAGACGCCGTTATTCCTGAGTCGTTCAAACTGTTCATGATAGTTAAAAACCATCATTGGGTATGCAAAGCGGCGAGCTTTTCTGGAACTATCCGGGTGCAAACCGATCACATAAAATGCCTTGCCGCCGAAACTGAAGGAAAAGTTAGGATCATTCGGGTCAGAACTCACTGAATAATCCCACGGCTCTCTGTCAATTTCAGATAGTTTAGATAATTGATCCCATAGTTTCTCTTCAAATTGAGTTTCTGATAACTTTGGTGTTTCGGGAAACACTGCCAAAAATGAATAAAGGTCTTTACTATTTGATGGTCTTTGTTGAATAAATTTCAAAAGGTCTCTGCTCAAGCCGATTGTGGATGTTCTATCTCCCAATTGAGAATAAACTCCAATTTCATAATTATTCAAATTGAATACAGAGTGCGCACCCAGGCAAGGATGATCTTTAACAAAATCCTGAAATGTGTGTTTAATATCCGGTTCTTTATCCGGCTGAGGCGGGGCTGGCCTGAATGAATTTACACGTAATGTTTGCTGTGTTAAGCTTTTCATTGGAATCTCCAGTTAATTTATAAAAGCTTAGCACCATACTAATTTATATTTCTCCTATACAAATATAACGAAAGGTTAGGAAATACACAAATTATAACTACTTAACGAAGATAACCTGATTTACTTTCTCATATAAAATATTTTTACGTTTAGTAATCGCCTTAAAGCTATATGTATACAAGCCACTTGCAATTGAATCTCCTAAATCTTTGTAATCGATAATGTGCTTTCCTCTGGAAAGATATGCATCAAAAATTATTCCGATAAGATTTTCTGTGGTATCATAAATATTGTATTCAATAAAACAATCAACAGGTACATACAGGATTACCTGAGAAATAAAATGAGGTCCGGAACTAACAGGCTTTACATAGAAAGAATCAATTTCTATAGTATTATCTGAAGAAATTATTTTTCCCTGCGAATAGGTTATGCTACTAATGAATATGAAGGTAATTAATATCAGAGCTTTCATTTCTTCCCTTCCATTATCCTCTGCACATATTTACTTATCATATCGAATTCAATATTAACTTTGTCGCCGGGTTTTAATTCGCTGAATGTAGTTACTTCATATGTATGAGGTATGATTGCAATTTTAATAAGAATGATATTATCATCTTCCACAACAATATCAGCTATTGTGAGGCTAACTCCATTTATCGTTATTGAACCGACCTGTATAATATTCGAGTGGTATGAAGAAGGGAACTCGATATAAAATTCATGGCTATTCTCAAGTATGTTTATGTCTTTAACAGTTCCGGTTGTGTCAATATGCCCCTGCACGATGTGTCCATCCAGCTTTGAATTCATTGTCATAGCGGTTTCGAGATTGACATAACTATTCTCCGATAAATCTCCGAGGTTAGTTTTGCTGAGTGATTCCTTGATTGTGTTAAATGAAAAGGATGAGTCAGTAATGTCGATTGCAGTCATACAGGCACCGTTGATAGCAATGCTATCACCAATGTTTATGCCCGAAAGAAACCCCATATTATCAGGCTTAATGGTGAATTTAATCCCATCACCTTCCGGTGTTTTAGAGGTTACTTTTCCTTTTGTTTGTATTATTCCTGTGAACATTCTATTTAGTGTAATGTATTAAAATATCGTCACCGAGATGCTTAATAAAGTCTAATTTTAAGTTATACGCATCGCTCAAATTATTTATAGATATTGATTCGAACGGGGAGATACCCGAGCCGATGATCTTTGGAGCAATGAAGAAGTATATGTCATCGTAAAGATTATTGCTGAGGAATTGCGAGAATACATTCGCACCACCCTCAATAAGCACGCTATTTATCTTCTTTTCCCACATTTTTTTGAGAGCATCATTGAGATTTATCAAGCCGTCTTCTTCTTTACAAGAAACAATGTTATATTCGTGCTGATTTTCCATTTTGGATGAAAACACGTAGGTATCGGGTTTATTATCATCGGAGAAGATGTGCAGTTTCTTCGGGAGTGACATAGCTGTATCAATTACAAAACGAAGGGGATTCCTTCCTTCTACATCCCTTACGGTGAGTTTCGGGTCATCTTTTAGGGCAGTATTCCTGCCTATTAAAACGGCGTCATATTCACTTCTAAGCTGATGAACGTATTTTCTGGATTCATCTCCTGTAATGTATTTAGAATCAAAGTTTTTAAGAGCAATCCTACCATCTATACTTTGCGCGATTTTCAGAGTGACATAAGGGCGTGACTTAAGGAGGAATTTTAGAAAGAATTTGTTGAGTTCCCGGCATTCTTTTTCGAGAATTCCCACTTTCACTTCTATCCCAGCTTCTCGCATCCTGCGAATGCCCTTTCCATTAACCTGCGGATACGGATCTTCCATACCCACAAAAACATTTGCGAGCTTTTTCCCTACTATGAGATCGGCACAGGGAGGTGTTTTTTCAGTGTGGGAACAAGGTTCGAGATTTGTATATAGTTCCGCGCCTTCGACAATGTGTCCATTTGATTCAGCATCTGCAATTGCATTTACCTCAGCGTGAGGACCGCCGTATTTCTCGTGGTAACCTTTTCCTATAATCTCATTATTTTTGACGATGACACATCCTACAAGAGGATTAGGTGAAACGTACCCTGCGCCTTTTCGCGCAAGGACGATGCACATCTGCATATATTTTTCTTCGGATGAGAAATTATCAGACACTTTGTTTCTTCTTTAGATTAGTCAGTAGACTATCGGGTGTATTTCTATTATAAATATATGTAGGCATTTCGAGCTTTACAACCTTGAATTTTTTCTTAGCTCTATTAAAAAAATCATAATCATACGCGTAAATATTTTTGAATCCATTCAGTTTTTGGAAAACTTCGATTTTGCCAAAGAATGTTCCGCCGATAATGCAGTCATTAAGATGAATAAGCTTCTTCTTGTTACGCGCATCCGGTACAAACATATCCTCTTCTTTGCCAATGATCTCAGCTGTGGAATAAGTCAGGTCTGTTTTAGGATTATTCTTAAAATAATTAATACGCTTTTTGATATGATCCTTCTTGTATTCGTCATCTGAGTCCAGAAAAGTAATATATTCACCGGAAGCTATCTTAATGCCTTTGTCTAATGCGGAAGCAGGTCCGCAGTTAGACTGCCTGATATATTGAATGTTTTCGTGTGATTTCAGAATAGGGAACAGCGTCTTTTCCACGTTATCTGTGCTTCCGTCATCGACTATAATTATTTCGAAATTTTTGTAAGTTTGCATTAAGACGGAATCAACAGCAGATATGATGTATTTACGCCTATTGTATAGCGGAATAATGACGGATACTGTAGGAGACTGCATATATCAATTTCTCCTGAACCAGAATTTAGGGTTCTGAGGCTGATTATCCTTCCATAGCTCGAAATGAAATGACTGACCATTTAGGTTTTGTGATGTGAAGGCGATAATTTTGCCAGCGGGTATTTGTTCCCCAACTGATACAGCAATTTCATCGACTACTCCATACACAGTTCTATAGTTATCTCCATGGTTGATTATTACAATATTTCCGATAGATGGGATATATTTGATGTCTTCAATAATCCCATCAGCAACTGCGATTACCTCTGAGCCTGATGCGATGGATACGTCAATGCCGTTATTGTATGAGACTGCGAGTGTGTTTGAATTTACGTATGTTCCAAAATCGTCTATTATATCGACGCTATTTACAGGAAGAATAAGCCTGCGCTGCAATTGGGCAAATGGTGTACCTGAATAATCTGGATTCCGCTCTATCTCATATTTAAAATCAACATTAAGATTGGTTAATCGTGTTTCTATCTTTCTTATTTCCACATTTATTCGCTCGATTTGGCGTCCGTAGTTTTCATTTTCTTTTTCCAGTTTCTTAATGATATTTTCGGTCAATATTTTCTTTTCATAAAGTGTACGCTGGTCATCTTTTTTAGAAGCAATATATCCAAGCCTTTGACGAGCCTGAAGTGAGAGAAGCTTTTTCTTTTCTTCAAGAAAGTACCTGTTCTCTCTAATTTTTTCGAATTCCTTTTTCCTTATCCCTGAAATCTTATTAAGGTAGATAATCCTTGAGTAAAGGTCCTCCAGGCTACGTGAAGTAAACAAAACCTCTGTTTCATAGTCACTGCCATATTTGTAAAGCCAAATGATCTTTTTCCTGAAGTTATCTCTCAGGGGGTCAAGTTTTTGACGGATTTGATTGATTTCGATCTCTTTCAGATACAGGGAATCCAAATCGCCAATTCCATCGGTTTCAATTTCACCTATGAATTTACCCAGTAGATTAAGTTCAGATTCAAATTCCATTATCTCAGCCTTATATTGAGCGATCAGATTATTATTGTCATCAATAATTTTACTCAACCTGGCGGCATCATTTTTATAATTGAGTATCTGATTCCTCTTATCCTGGCGCAGGTCATATTCCGCGATAGAATTAACGGGAAGTGTCAGAATAGACAAAAGAAAAATTATTTTTGGAAATTTTAATCCCATTCGATAATCTTAGCTGATTCAGGAATTACAATTTTAAATGTTAAACGGTTTTTATTCAATGTGAAATTTCTAAAGTCTATAGCAACGTATTGAGAAGCATCGGGACGGTTTATGTCAATTTTCTTTGGGAAGTACTTACCTGCACTTTCTATGAAATCAGAGTATAGGATTTCCAAAGATGGATTTGAAGAGGAGCCTGTGTATTCAATATACCTGGCTATCGTAAAGCTCGGGTTTATCCAATATTTACGGTTAACATCACCCATTACTGTAATAATGTATTGGTCTTCAAGGATGGTGATATCAGAATTAGCAGACGATTCATCCGGAAACATCATACTAGATGATAACCCTGCTACCAGGTCATCAAAGCTAACTCTTATTCTCAATACTGCTCCAAGATTTAATGGCGAGGAAGGTCCTTTGATAACAATGTTTTCAAGAGCATTGAAGTAAACAAAATCTTCCCGGGTCACTAACACATTTCCTGCAGTAATCCCGAATGGTCCTTGAAATTTCGCGTACAGGCTGTCGGGCTTATTTATGCTGAGGGTTAGAAAAGCTGAATTTGACTCCTCGGGTGTCTCAAAGAATATGTTTCCTTCGGCATCAAGAGATGTTATTCTTCTCGAATTGTTATTCACATTTCGTTTGACTTCTTCAATACTTATTGTTCTGTCAATAGTAGCACCGGGTGTGCATCCGTATAATATTCCGGCACATAGAGACAGTATGATGAATTTATAAAAACTTTTATGAGTCATATTTCTCTAATTCTTCTTTAAACCTGTTTATTAGTTGTACTGATGGTACAGCATCATAATCTTTAAATCTTTCGGGATGCCATTGAACACCAATGTAAAAGTTTTTATCCGATTTATCTGAATATTCTGTACCCATAATGATACCTTTTTTAGATTTGGAATTTATCATTAATCCTTCGCCAACGCGTTCCACAGCCTGGTTGTTTGAAACAGGTACCACTATCTCATTACTCACAAAAATATTATGCAAGAGGGTATTGGGGAAAATAGTTACATCTATATTCTGATAATCCCCGTCTATTTTTTCTCTATAGCTAAATCCGCGTATTTCTTCTATGTCAAATATGAGATTTCCTCTGAAATAAACATTCACAAGCTGTGAACCCCGGCAGATCGCAAGAAGGGGCATCCTTTTGGATATAACCTTTTCTATGAGATTTAGTTCAAATCCATCGCGTTCAGGCTCGTATGTTCCACGGGTTTTGGTTGTATCCCAGTCACAATAAATCTCAGGGTAAATATCAGTACCCCCGGTAAGTATTAATCCTGAGCACTCATCGAGTTTTTTGATTTCCTGTTTCCCATTTTCATAATCCAGTATTTCATAATCGACAGAAAAATGCTCCAGCCAGTTTATATATTTATCGAAATTGGATTTACACTTAGATACGGCTACTTTCATTTAATGGCATTATTGAGCATTTCCTCTAAAATATTATAATTATCGTCAAATTTTAATCCAATTTTAAGATAATAAACAGGGTATTCTTTCAG
>JAEYVS010000109.1 GCA_023429265.1 Bacteroidota bacterium
AAGAAGCTGTCATTAGAGCTTGGTGGAAAAAATCCAAATATAATTTTTGCGGATTGTAATTATGATGAAATGCTGGAGACGACCATACGCTCGTCATTTTCTAACCAGGGGGAAATTTGCTTATGCGGTTCCAGAATATTCATAGAGACATCATTGTATGAGAGATTCAGGAATGATTTTGTGCAGAAAGTACAGCAGCTAAAGGTTGGTGATCCTCTTGAACCGGATACAAGGATAGGAGCGATAGTTTCGAAGGAGCATTATGAGAAGATATTGTCATACATAGACCTTGCAATGCAGGAAGGCGGTAGGATACTTACGGGCGGTAACATTGTGAGCTATGAACAGCATTTGTCTAAGCGGTGTAAGGACGGATGGTTCATAGCGCCTACCATAATAGAAGGACTTGACCATAAATGCAGGGTGAACCAGGAGGAGATATTCGGACCGGTGGTGACGCTCATACCATTTGACAGCGAGGAGCAAGTAGTGGAAATGGCGAATAGCACGAAGTACGGGCTGGCATCTATACTCTGGACGGAGAATCTGACAAGAGCGCACAAGATAGCATCGCAGTTACATTCCGGTATCGTGTGGGTGAACTGCTGGATGCTGCGTGATCTGCGGACTCCCTTCGGAGGCATAAAGGCATCCGGTGTAGGAAGAGAGGGAGGCTATGAAGCGCTGGAGTTCTTTACAGAGATGAAAAATGTGTGCGTGAAATTATAAATCGTTGTACCACTCCCAAAGGGATGCCTTCGGCAGAATTGACACGAATAAAAAAATTAATTACAATTTAAATTATTTTTGCAGGCGAAGTCACGTGACTTCGCCAATATGAAATGCACAAAAATTCTCAGAAAAGAATAATTTTAGAGGGAACAATCTATTTCATAACTACCAATACGTTCAATTCATATCCTTATTTTAATGATCACAATCTTTGCGATGTTTTAAAGGCTGATATACACCTTGTGAAAGATTTAAAGAATTTTGACTTATTTGCATATAAAATTAATCCAGACCATATCCACATATTGTTAAAGCCGGGTGAGAATGCTAATATTTCAGAAATTATGAGGTCATTGAAAACAAATTCTTCAAGAAATATTAATAGATTGATTGATTTTAATTCCAACAGAAGATTGAAAAAATTTAAGTGGCAAAAATCTTTTAATGATCATATTATTAGAGATGATAAAGATTTCATTAAGCATGCGGAATACATTGAAAATCAATGGATTAAGCATAATCTTTCGGAGAATAGATATTGTTATATTGATAAAGAGCTTTGCGGAGGGATGCTAGGTGGCGACGTCACGTGACGTCGCCTGCAAGTTAAATAATTCGTGCTAATTTGTGGTATAAAGGTTTAATTATGCTTTCATTCTGGGAAAAAAATTCATTTTTAAATTGGGACTGCATCATAATCGGGAGCGGGCTGGTGGGGCTTTCCACGGCGTGCTCTATTAAAGAGAGGTATCCGGAGAAGGAGGTGCTTATCCTCGAGAAGGGTATATTTCCTACGGGGGCGAGCACGAAGAATGCCGGGTTTGCCTGCTTCGGGAGCCTGTCTGAGATCCTATCCGACATAAAGATGAACGGTGAGCAGATGACGGTTGAGCTCATCGAGAAACGGTGGAAAGGTATTCAGAGACTCAGGCAGAGGCTGGGAGACGAGAATATCGGCTATCTGAATTACGGAGGCAGTGAACTGGTATTCGAGAGGAACTACGATATGCTGGAAAAGATGGAATATGTGAACGGACTTCTTAAAGGTATTTTCAACGATACAGTGTTTCAAAAAAGGGATGACCTGATAGATGAGTTTGGATTTAGCAGGGAGTATGTTAAGTCGATGGTTTTTTCGCCGTTCGAGTCACAGCTTGATACCGGCAAGATGATGAGGTCGTATATAAAGTATGCGGGGTCGCTCGGAATCACGATCATTAACGGGTGCGAGGTAAAGCATTTCGAGCAGGGTGATGACGAAGCCGAGGTGATGACAATGCATAATATTCTGAACCAGGAAGTTGTATTCAAAACTAAAGAGCTCATCATCTGCACTAACGCGTTTACAAAATACATTGTACCCGGAGCTTCATTTCAGCCGGGCAGGGGGCAGGTGCTCGTGACCGAGCCTATTCCGGGATTGAAGTTCAAGGGTGTGTTCCATTTCGATGAGGGGTACTATTATTTCAGGAATTACGGCGATAGAGTGATATTCGGAGGGGCGAGGAATATGGCATTGGAACAGGAGGCTACCGACCGCTTCGAGCATAATCACAGCATACTGATGCACCTGAAGTGGATACTGGATACGATTATCTTACCGGGACAGGACTATGGAATAGAAGATGCATGGACGGGTATTATGGCATTCAGCGAAACGAAGCTGCCGGTAATAGAAAAGCACGGGAATGTATCGATGATAATGAGCTGCAATGGTATGGGTGTGGCGCTGTCGGGATTGATGGGAGAGGAAGTGGCGAATAATTTATAAAGTTAGTCAAGTTGTCAAGTTGGTCAGGTTCAAGTTTATAAAGTCTTGAAGTTTTTTAGTCTAATCATTGAGAAATTATCGATTGTAGAGTTTAGTATTCTTTCCCATAAGCCTAGAAGATCATCTGCGAATCGTAATTCAGCTCCTGCGGAATGTATTAGACCCGGAAGATTACTAAGACGTTCTACCTTTACAGGAGTCACATCGTTTGGCGACACATAATATCCCGCAATCTTATCCATCAATTCAAATCCCTCTTCAGTAAAAGTATATTTGTAAATCACAGCGTTATGTAATTCTTCTTTCATATATTCAGGGATTGTGATAACTTTATTCATCGAAGCTCCATCGAAGAATTCAGCGATATCCTCGGGAGAGGAATTCTCTGATTTACCGTATATTATTCGCGGACATTGGCGGGGAAAGTAATAATTAACGCAATGCTCTCTATCTATGGCCCATACCAGAGGCGGTGATGAGCCGAATATCCGCGGGGTAAAGATTTTTATGTCAGGATCGTCGCTGAAGTGGTAAAACATATTATAGTTTTTCGAGTGAAAATAAAGATAAATAAAGTTATTTTTAAAAACTCATCCTAAATCAAATACTATAATATATGAAATCCGTATGTTATGAGATCAAAACGAAGTGTAATTTCTGCGGCAATCCGCTGGTAATGAACGCGGCAGTAACAGACATTTACTGCAAATCCTGCAATAAAGTAAATGAAGTAACCGAGGAGAACTGGGTATCATTACTGGATGATCCAATTAAGGAAGGTCCATCCCTGGCTGAGAACGAAGGCCAGACCTCTACTACATTTATGGGGCAATACCAGTACAGCATAATGTACGGCAATCAAAAAGCTCGCTGCGAGAAGTGTAAGACATCCGTCCCGGAGGAAGAGATTGCCGCGTACACTGAAGCCGGAATATATAAATGCGCGGAGTGTAATAATGACGTTTCGGTGAGACCTGCTCCGGAATTTTTGAAGAGCAAGTACCCGCAGCTGCAGTACCTTGTGGCGGAGGATGAAAATATGCTGGCAAAAAATGATACAGGGTATCAGCCGGCGAATAATATCAAGCCTGTCATATTTACCTGTCCGTCGTGCGGAGGCGCGCTGAAGGTGGACGGTTCGAATAGAATGCTGGACTGTGAGTTCTGTAAATCTACTATTTATCTGCCGGATGACCTATGGTTCAGGCTGCATCCGCCGAAAGTAGTTGAGAGATGGTACCTCGTTCTTAAATGAAGAATTACGAATTAAGAATGGAAAAGATCGTAATAGTAGATTTTAATCCGGAGTGGGCGGATATTTATGAAAAGGAGAGGGAAGGGCTTTCGAATATTCTCGAGGGTATCGATATAAGGATAGAGCATATAGGGAGCACTTCTGTGAATGGGCTCGGGGCTAAGCCAATCATCGATGTGCTACTGGGGCTGGAGGATTTTGAAAAAGATAAAGATGAGCTGATAAAAAGAATGACGGACAGCGGATATAATTACATAGATAAATTTGAGCACGTGATGCCGTACAGGAGATACTTTAATAAGACGAGCGAAGGTGTCGTGACGAGCTATCACATACATTCGGTGCAGATCGGCGAGTGGTTCTGGAACAGGCATATTGCATTCCGGGATTATCTGAGAGCGCATGATGATGTAAGAGATGAGTACTGCCGGGTGAAGAAGGAATTAGCAAAAAAGATATGGGAACACGGGGGAGACTACGCGTGGGCAAAGACAGACTTTATTGTCCCCGTGCAGGAGAAGGCGATGAAGGAGTATGGGATGATGTAGTAAATGTTATTCTCTTTAAATGATTTACAGGTTAATATATATTTTAATTAATGAGTACTGATAAGATAAATTCGGAAAAAGCTCCCGAGCCCGTAGGGCTTTACCCTCACGCCCGACGTGTCGGAAATCTGCTTTTCCTTTCGGG
>JAEYVS010000127.1 GCA_023429265.1 Bacteroidota bacterium
ATTCTGGCTAATAACACACGTCAGGCAGATTTTCTTTATCAAAATTCGATGATGATATTGAACGTCCTCGAAGCACTGAAAGAATATGCTCCGGAATGCAAGATATTATACACGGGTTCGACCTGTATATACCCAAAGGAAAATCCTCAACCGATCAATGAGAACCGTTTTATGATGGGACCGCTTGAAGAAACTAATAAAGGTTACGCTGTCGCTAAGGGTATGGGTATTGTCGCGTGTGAACTCTACCGCAAGCAATATAATATTAATGCCGTTGCTGCCATGCCGACAAATCTTTACGGACCGGGAGACAATTACGATCTGCAGAATTCCCATTTCATAGCTGCGATGATACAGAAATTCATGAACGCAAAAACGAACAGGGATAAGCTGGTATTCTGGGGAACGGGTAAACCAAGACGTGAAGCATTATACGTGGATGACTGCGCGGATGCATGCATTTACCTTATGGAAAATTACAACGACCCGGCAATTGTAAACATCGGTACAGGCTTCGATAACTCGATAAAAGAGTATATTGAAATAGCTCAGAAAGTATTTGAATACAATGAAGATATCGAATGGGATACTTCAAAACCGGATGGCATGTATGAGAAGAGAACAGACATAGCATATCTCAAATCAATAATGCCGGAGTTTAATCCCCGTCCGTTCAAGGAAGGATTAAGAGAAGTATTGAAGATCGATTTCGGAGTTGAGGTTTAAGCTTACTGTGTAGCTTTTTCTCTAACGATATCACCATATTTTTTTCCCCCGAGCTTACTTTCAAGCCAGGAGACATAATCAAAGTATAATGCTCCCGATACCTCAAACGGATCATCCATAAATTTATTTATCTTATACTTACTCTCATCAAATAGTTCGATAAGCTCTTCCTGTGATATGTTATTCAACACCCGCTTAAAAAACCCTATCAGGAACTTCTCAAATCTGTACTCTATTTTTCTCGATAAAAGATACCTGTACGTAGATCTAATTAAAAACTCAAGAAATTCGGTATTTTTTAATTCGAAATGGATTATCATAGTTATCAGCCTTGCTGAGAGATAAAGTTCTTTCCTCTGTCCCGGTTCACCCTCATTTAAAATTTTATTAGCATATTCGAGAGCCTGCTTATATTTCCCCGCACCGAAGTAAATAAGTGCCGTAAAATAGTAAGCGAATGTCAGTTCCCTTGGATCGTAGATATCCTCCATAGCTTCAACCTCCATCATGTAGGAACCTGCAAATTTCACACCTTCATCAAATCGTCCAAGCGCATTAAAATATAACAGCTGATGTTTTCTGATCAGTACATCCAGCATTTTATCGTAGTCGGTGAGTTTTCCGCGGGTTTTAATATACTTTTTATATTTCTCCATTACTTCCTCATATTTACCATACTCCTTAATATACAAACAGCCGGATAACTGGTTATGAATCATCAGAACATAATTAACGTGCTTCCTTTTCTTTTCATCAGGATGAGAATCATACAGCTCCTCAACTTTTAACAGATAATTATAGTAATTTTGAAAATCTCTCACAAAAGAAAAGTAAGCGACATAGATATCATAGAAAAATGTTTTATTATAAAACGTCTGTAGTGCGTCGGCATCCTGCATCACAGGAATTGATAATATTTTTTTAAACTCTCTGACTTTCTCCTCCTCCCTTGCATGACCAGCCGACATCAGCAGAGCTGCAGCTTTACCATATACAATCCTTAGCTCAGTAGATTCATCCAGTACACTGATTGCCTTTTTCTCTTCATGATAGATATTATCCATCTTCTCCATCATTTGTTCATCACCCTTTTCCAGAAGATGATTCTTCTCCCATTGAAGTAGTTCGTATAATTTATGATAATTCTCAGATGAGTACGCAAGCTTCTTTGCCCGCCACAGTAATTTCTCACTCTGGTCGAACAGTGATTTATCAAATAAAACCTGGATTCCCTGTACCATGTCATGCAGTTTGGCGTTATCGGTTTCATCCAAAGTAAAATGTACTAGGTTACGGATTATCAGGCTGTAAAGATAATTCTTTGCTACCGATAGCTGTTTAACGAATTTCTCACCTTTCAATACCTCTTTCAGCTTTTCTTCGTCATATCCCTTCCCCTTCTTTACCTGTGCATCTATCGCATCGAACAGCTTAATATAAGCCCTTTCATTCGAGCCGAACGTGCGTGAATGCTTTTTAAAATAACTTTTTTCTGTGGTGGAGAGTGATTTAATAAGATTAAAGAGGTCTTCAGAAGTCTTTTTCATGCCCGGTAAATCCTAATTTAGAAGATTAAAAAACCTTTGATTATTGCCCAGAATCAAGGATTTCGAAAAGGAGTTTATGCTGTGAGCACTAATTTATGAGAAAAATCGGTTTTAAAAAATTCATTTCTGAAAATATTTTTACAGGGAGAATATGAAAAAGCCGCGGCAAATAATAATAATGGAAAAGATGAAAGAAATTAAGAGAATCAATGGAGCGAAAAAGAAGAGAAAATCACCTGTAATAATCGAGATCAATAACGGAATAATAAACAAAACACTTTTAATTAGAAAAAAATACATCTGAATTTAATTTTTAAAAACCAAAGGAATGAAGAATGAAAACAAAAACAATCTATCCCGCTTACCCCGGACAATCAACCCGGGTTACCGCGACCAGGCAAAACCGGCTGATATTCACACAGCGTACATTCACAAACTCTGAAACGGAGGTTACCGGCAATGGTCAAAATTATTAGCCAGATGGTCCCGGTAATATTCATTGTACTCCTGTTTCATGCTTGCAGCAGCGGAAGCAAAGAGTACAGCAGTTCATCATCCCCCCGCGGCAAATACAGTTTCACCATGTATGACTCCACTGGAAAAACTCTGTTAGATGGTGAAATGAATGTTACAGGGAATGACACTTCTTATTCTGCCGGTATTATCATTACCAAAAAGCACAATGACTTTTACAGTTATGGCAATATGCAATCGGCTAAGAATTATACCTTCTACAATAAAAACGAGAAGGTTTTATTTGTTAATATGAACCCCTCAAGCACGGATGACAATATTTACATCACTCTAAATTACACCGGGAAATCCCTTAACGGTAAATGGACCCATACCACTATCGCCGGTGAAAAAGGACGGGGTGAATTCATTGCGGAAAAAATTAAATAAAAATTACAATTAAAATAAATCAAAAAAATGAAAACAAGATCATCAATTTTATCATTAATAGCGTTCACTTTAATAGTGGTAACGCTTTATAGTTTTTCAGGCAGGGATAAAGAACTTGTGGATAAAACGAATTTCGAAACAGCAGCTATCAATAATCTTAAAAATACAAACAAGAATGTTAATCAGACAATTCAGGAAAAGATACAGTTATTTGAATTTCCTACGGTAGATCTTTTTAATTTATCTGATTCAAGAGATGGAAGCTCAGCCAGAGAGTTCGTATCAACAGCAAACTTCCTGGACATCGACCGGTCGGTTCTCGAGGAGATAAACAACACTAAACCGGAGAATTTCACACTGGAAATCCCAATGAATGACGGAAGCATCGTATTGGTTGACCTTACTAAAAATGATATACTGGCTGAAGGATTCAACATCGCTGAAATGACTAACGGATTACTTCACGACTATACTCCGGGTTTATATTACAAGGGTGTCGTAAGAGGTAAAGAACTTTTCTCCCTGGCTGCGATTAGTGTCTTCAGTGATCATATAATGGGGATCGTATCTGACGAAGAAGGTAACTGGAACCTCGGACCTGTAAGAGATGAAAACAATAATTACACAAGTGAATACATCTACTATAATGATGTAGACTTAACCGTGAAAAATGAATTCAAATGCGGGATGGAAGGAATCGAACAGGAAAGCACTTTCCCTGCTAAAGATTTTGATAAAACTCTGTTTCAGTCCGGAACCGGCCTTGATAATCCATCATCTACAGTACCTTTAAAAGTCTATTTTGTGGCAGATTATTCTCTCTACGTAGCAGCAAATGGGAATTTACAAACATTAGCGGATTACATTACAGGTTTCTTTAACTCCGTTTCAACGATTTACCAGAACGAAAGTATTCCATTCCAGATAGCTTACATCGCGGCATATACAAACCCTGATCCAATGGTCAACGGTCCAAGCACATACGAGATGAGACAGATATTCGGTGCGCAGATACAAAACAATATGCAGGGCGGCGACATTGCACATCTGCTGTCGATCAGAAATGATGTGTCAGGCGGATTGGCATACATAAGAAGTCTATGTCAGCCATATAATCCGGCGGACTCTTCCGGGAGCTATTGCGTAAGTGTAATCGAAGGAAACTATGAACCATATCCAAATTTCTCCTGGACAGTCACAGTGGTAGCTCACGAAATGGGACATAATGTCGGCTCAAGACATACGCACGCCTGCGTATGGCCTCAGCCGGGCGGAGGTATCGGACCGATCGATACGTGCATTATTAACGGCGAAAACTCGACGTTCTCAGGCTTTCCGGAAGCATGTATCCCCATACAGCCTGTGAGCGGATGTTACTCCCCGGCTAACGGTACTCTGATGAGCTATTGTCACTTTTGTAACACAACTTTCCTTGGAAACGGCTTCGGTCCGCTTCCGGGAGATACCGTGAGACTAAGGTTCATGCAGGCGCAGAATTGCCTCATAGGAATCGAAAATATAAGCTCGCAAATACCCAATGACTTTTCTTTAAAACAAAACTATCCTAACCCGTTTAACCCGACTACAAGAATAGAATTTAATATTAAACAAAGCGGATTTGTAAAGCTGGCAGTATATGACATGCTCGGTAAGCTTGTTGGAACACTTGTGGACGGTGATTTGAATCCGGGAACTTATCAGTACACTTTCGAGGCTGAGTCACTTCCTTCAGGTACATACTTCTACCGTCTAGAAACAGTCGGATTTGCAGAAACAAAACGCATGATACTTCTGAAGTAAATATTCATTACTTCATTCCTCAAAAAGCCCTTCACAATAATGTGCGGGGCTTTTGCTATTCTACCTGTGGGTTTAACAGGACATAATGAAGATGATCCTGCCATACACCATTTAATCTAAGATACTTTTTTGATAATCCCTCGTTTATAAAGCCAAGTTTCCCGACGAGTTTTATCGATGGCAGGTTGCCGGGTACGATATTTGCCTCGATGCGGTGGAGTTTCATTACATTAAATACGTAATCTATGCATACCTTCAAAGCCTCGCTTGCGTACCCTTTACCGTTCTCTTCCTCGTCAATTTTATATCCAAGGAAACAGGACAGAAACGGCTCCCTGACTATCTGTGTGAACCCAATATCACCAATTACCCTGTTCAAACCGGTGTCTGATTTTTCAAATAGATATAGTTTTAATGACAGACCTTCTGTAAATTCCCTTACATATTTTCTTAACATTCTTTTAGTAAACAGATCCGTAAAAAAAGCAGGCGCTGGATCACTTACATACGGGCGGAAGAAATCTTTATTCCGGGTATGGTATTCCAGCACCTGTTTTGAAAAGCTCTCATCAAGCAGTTTGATTACCAGACGCTCTGTTTCTAATTCAAAGTGAGTTCCGGCTGCGACTTCATACCCAACAACATCGCTCCGCCTTTCCATCATTACATTATCACGCCAGGTATCACCCATTTTGCCCATTTTTTCACGGATACCGACGATCCTGAATCCGAACTTCTCGTGCAGTTTAATGCTTGCTGTATTTTCGGGAAATAAAACCGAAAGGAGGGACCAGATGTTATTCTTCTCAGACTCCGCGATCAGTGCTTCCATCAAAGCTTTACCGACTCCTTTATCTCTGTGCTTTTCCCCGATGTATATGCTTATCTCCATCACTCCGGCATAGACTTTCCGGGTAGATGTCGGAATCAATGCAGCCCAGCCAAGGACTTCACCATTATCCACAGCTGCGAATCTGCAAATATCGTGATGTTTTTTATCCCACTCTTCCCGGGATGGTGCTTCCGTTTCGAATGTAGCGTTACGGGTGGCAATCCCCTCTTCGTAAATGCGTTTTACTCCGGACCAGTGATCATGTGATAATTGAACAATCTCCATCTATTCGTCGCTATTACCCAAATGGGCATTCAGTTCATCATACATTGCAGTAAGTTCAAGTGCTCTTTTTCTGATAACCTCCATTCGCGCTCCTGCGGCTAACATAGGGTACATAGTGCCGCCTTCCATAATTTCGTATATGTAGGTATAGTAGGCTTCGATGGATTCGAACTCTTTATCGCGGAATTTTATCCATTCACGCTGGGAATCACGTAGAGCATTTTTGGCATTTTCACCGAGGTTATTGAAGAAGATCATATACAGTATTGAGTTCTTTATCCCAGAGCACTGCAGCGCTGTCGGAGCATTTAATCATACCCATTGTCGAGCCGTCCTTATCCATGCAGTTACTCACCCATGCATCGATAGGGTGTTCCTTTGTTTGAGTGAAGGTTTCGGTAAACGTAAAGAAGGATAGGAATAAAATGAAAAGAATTAAAAGTTTTTTCATACAGTTTGGATTTAGGAGTTTAAGTAAAATTAGCTGTAAATATTAATGTTTTCCATACAAATGTCCAATAAATTGGCATTAATAGTTTGGCAATAGTTTAGTAAATTAGGGGATTATTATAATTACCTATAATACCTAAGAAAACATTTAATATTTTGAGCAATAAAGATTTAATGGAAGTAATTGTTTCCCTTGCAAAAAGGCGGGGTTTTGTATTTCAATCATCGGAAATCTACGGTGGTTTGAACGGATGCTATGATTATGGTCCTCTTGGGGTCGAACTCCTCAGGAATATCAAAGAAGCCTGGTGGAAAGAAATGACATATCGCGAGGATATCGAGGGAATAGATGCGTCGATACTGATGCACCCGAGAGTATGGGAGGCATCCGGACACGTAGAGAATTTCACCGATCCCATGGTAGACTGTAAAAACTGTAAATCAAGATACAGGCTGGATGTATTATATGATATGATATCTAAGAAGACACGAAAAGAGATCGATGAAAAAATAACCGAAGGCACGTCAGTAGAAGAAGTTGTAAAGGAAAGCCTAAGCATAATCCCGTGCCCTAACTGCGGGAACAGGGAGACCTTCACTGACGCGAAACAATTTAACCTGATGTTTAAAACTCACATCGGCGCATCAGAGGATTCCTCCAGCGTGGTATATCTCAGGCCGGAAACCGCGCAAGGTATCTACGTGAACTTCCTGAATGTGAGAGAGGCAGCCAGGCAGAAGATCCCCTTTGGCATAGCCCAGATAGGTAAGTCATTCAGGAATGAGATCAATACGAAGAACTTCTTATTCAGAGTAAGAGAATTCGAGCAGATGGAGATGCAGTATTTTGTAAAGCCGGGTGAGGATGAGAAATGGTTTGAATACTGGAAAGAAAAGAGGATAGGGTGGTTCACGAGATACGGGCTGAATAAAGACAAACTTAAATTCTTTAAGCACGAGAAACTCGCTCACTACGCGAAAGAAGCCTTTGACATCGAGTATGAATTCCCGTTTGGGTGGGGCGAACTTGAGGGAATCCACAACAGGACAGACTTTGATTTGAAGAGACACACAGAATATTCCGGTAAGAAAATTGAATACTTCGATGAGCAGGAAAAGCAGAAGTACATTCCATACGTGATAGAAACGGCTGTTGGGGCAACACGGAGCTTCCTGGCATTCCTGATAGATGCTTACGAGGACGAAGAAATTCCGAAAGAAGACGGTAAATCCGAGGTGAGGACAGTTCTTCATTTTCATCCGGAGCTCGCGCCAATAAAGGCGGCTGTATTCCCTCTTGTTAATAAGGATGGGATGCCTGAAATAGCTCACGATATCACGAAAGAACTTCGAAAGGATTTTAAAGTATTCTATGACGACTCAGGAGCTGTGGGAAGACGCTACAGGAGACAGGATGAGTGCGGCACTCCGTACTGCATTACTGTGGATACCCAGACATTGGAAGACGGAACAGTAACTGTGCGAGACAGGGATTCGATGCAGCAGGAGAGGGTTAACAAAGACAATCTCAGCAGTTTTATTAAAGACAAGCTGAACCAATAAAATTTGGAAGACTCCACAATATTTCTAATCATCGGTTTGACAGGGGCAGCACTGACCACTTTTGCATTCCTGCCCCAGTCTATTAAAGCAATCAAATCACGTCATACAAAAGATCTCTCTTTAGCGACATTAGTAATGATGGATGCGGGAGTATTCTGCTGGCTAGTGTATGGTTTTTTGATAGGCGACATTCCAATCATTGCCGCTAATTCCATTTCAATTTTTATTATCAGTATTACACTTTATCTCAAATTGCGATACAAGTAACCCTAATTTAACAGTCACTTCATTTTACATTAATATTTAAATTACTGAATTATCAGCTATTGATTAATTTAGTAACAATTCGTTAATATAGCATTAACAATTCCGTAATATTTCGATAATAAATTGATATAGATTTTTTTACCGAAATTTTATTATCAAATAACATAAAACACTATGAAATTTTTCACTGCATTATTATTCGTTTTGGGAATGTTCTCTTCAGTATCGAGAGCGCAGGATTATAATGATATTAACGTTTCAGGATATGTATTCGGTGATTACTTTTATAAAGTGGATGGTGACTCCTCTGGTTCAGGTTCACAATACTCAAATCTGAACAAGGATGTTCAGGGACTTGAGTTACGAAGAGTTTATCTAACCTTCAAGAAAAACATCAGCAAGGACTTTTCTGCCAATGTAACGCTGGAGGGAAACTCAGGAATTAACACAGGGGGAAGGTATGGAGTCATCTTGAAAGTTGTCCAATTAACCTGGAAAAATCTGATACCATTAGGGCAGGTGAATATTGGAATCATTCCATCAAATACATTTGACATAGAACAGGATATCTGGTCTTATCGTTCAATAGAAAAAACAGTCGGCGATTTCAGAGGGTTTGGGAATGCTACTGATGCCGGTATATCCATAACCGGGAATTTTGATGGAGAGGGAAAGTTTGGATATGCTACGATGTTTGCAATGGGAACGGGACAAAGAACGACGTTTTCAAAAAATAAGAAATATATCGGACAATTATCCACTAAACCAGTGAAAGGACTAACAGTAGCTGCATATGGGGATTATGAGGCTACTGGAGAGGGTGTAAATACCACTACAATTAAAGGAACAGCGGGATATAACTCACCGCAATTTAATATCGGCGGCTCGGTATATCTGGTCAACAGACAAGCACCGAATGTCACGGACGTGAAGCCTTTTGCATTTTCTGTATTTGCATGGGCACCAATAACCACGTCCAAGAACCTGACAGTGAAAGCCTTCGCAAGATTCGACAATTATGACCCGGATACTGAGAATACGACAAGCGGCTTTAAGCAGAATTTTATCACGGCAGGATTGGATTTTATGCCTGTAAAGAATGTGCATATAATGCCAAATGTTTGGGTTAATACATTTTCAGATAAGAGTAGTATGGGGATTGAGAGGCCTACGGATATGGTTGCGCGAATGACGTTTTACTATAAGTATGAATAAGGGGAAATAACCACAGAGTTCACGGAGAACAATGAGTAGATAGTTTTTGGTTATTGGTGATAACCCAACAACCACATAGAAGCGTTAATTGCGTTCCCAATCGGGAGATTGGGAACGAGGGAATGTAAATGGCGAGGGGGCGTGACCTCGCCATCATAGCCATATTTAGAAGTAGAAATGGAAATTGAACTGATACTCATCATTGTCAGTTTCTGCTTCTTCGCTTACGATACGATACATAAATTCCGTTTCCATTCCCTGAAGCGGGAATGCCGCAACGCCAAAACTATAACGATTTATATTATCGTTTTCCACATCCCTATCAGGGTCAAAGAGTTCATACTGTCCTCGAAGTTCGATTCCACGGACAACTCTCACATTGAGCTCTCCGTATCCGAACATTTTTCTTTTCAGGAAACCACCTACGGTATTCTCCTCGAAGTCAATTTCACCCAGGAGAGCCACGCGGTCTAATAATCCGATCTTAGTGAATCCGTTCCAGGCTTTCCTATTGGCATTAATAAATTCCCCTGAAACAAAGGCACGGTATGGATTATTATAAAATGACCCTCCAACGTTAAAATTATATCTGTAGTCATCAAAACTGAATGTAGCATCTCCTTTTGTTACGAACATTTTATTCTGGTCCGTATCAAAGAAAGTGGTATTGAGCCCGTTGAATATGCCGATATTAAATGTAAAGATGTCAGGCTCAAATCCAAGTTCCAGTCCCGCATCAGGCGAGTATGGAGTTCTTAGCAAGTCTTCTCGCTGGTATGCCCTGTGTTCTACAATCTTAATTCCATAGTCAGGAGAAAACCTTCCGGCTTTAAAGTATATATTAGCGGGAAGATTGGAGAGCATACCATAAGCTTCATACTTAGTTGGAAAATTAGGTATCTGAATGCCAGATGAGACAAAGACACTAATCACTTTATTAATCTCAGCATTCACATAAAGGTCACCTTGCATAGTGAGAAAAGTATTCATATCAGGCTGTTCCGGGATCTTGTTATCAATGTGAGCAATACGGACATCACCGCCAATTGAAATGAAGTCATTGATTTCAGGAGAGAATTTCGTTTCTTTGGCGAGCTTTTTAAAGGCATCCATACCGAGATTTTCTTCAGCATATTTAGTGCCATAGAGATTTCGCATCGAACCACCTGTGGGGTTTACGTGGCACGAGCTGCACTTATCTCCCGTATAGGCTGAAAAACGGGGATAGCCTTCGAGTTCTTTTACCAGGTACAATCCGGAAGATAGTACCAGCGCAACAGCAAGTAACTTAAAAAGAATTTTTTTCATTTGGGGGGAAATTTTATTTATGGAAATTTTTATCCTAAAAATTTCCCCCATAACCTTTTTTTAATCTGAGTACCTATACGCTTTAATGGTTCCCTGATCTATTGTTCCAACATAGGTTGAGTATTTCCACTCACCTCTATATGAAAACAGTCCTGCAGTAATCCTCAAAAAGATGTTATTGTCAGACATTTGAGGATTCGCATTAATGAATATCTGCTTTTTATCAGATGTTATTGAGCCTGTCATATCCTTAGTTTCTTTAGCTGTGATCAGCTGACTTGGCTGATACAACTCATTGAAAATATATGTTCCCGACATATCCTCACCCTGTACGTTCTTTATATCAAATGTACCGGCCGCGATAGAATCACCCGTCCTGTCAAAGATAGTAAAATTATACTTTCCTTTTTCAAAATACAGATCCTGCGCTTCAGGAGTAGAAGAGCAAGCAAACAGCCCGAAACAGCAAACAAGCAGTAAACAGGATAGGAATATTTTCTTCATATAGATCTTATTTAATTAAAATCATTTTCTTCACCTGGGTAAAGTTGTTTTGCGAATTGGAAGGATCCAGGGCATTGATCCTATAGAAATAAACTCCGCTAGCAAGAGAAAATCTTGCCGCATCAAAATAATAAGTAAAGCTGCCGCTATTTCTAAATTCGCCATTAACCAGTTTCGCGACTTCCCTGCCTGAAATATCAAATACAGAAAGAGTTATAATGGATTCCATAGGAAGTTCGAATCTAATATTCGTACCCGGATTGAATGGATTCGGGAAATTCTGATCAAGGAAGAAAGCTTCCGGTTCAGATATATTTGTAGACTGCTGAAGACAACCCGCCTGCTGGTACCTGTGTCTTATTGTATCTCCAGGTAGAGGGCCGAATCCTGCAGCCAGGCTAACACTTCCCTCAAGGTGACAATAGCTCATAATAGTACCATTTAACCGGGGTCTTCTTCCGTTAAAGCAGTTTCCCTCTGCATCATAGCAAGAATCAATAGCCGCTCTGCTGCTTGGACCAAATACCGGCCAAACACAAGCGTGAGTATGGTTTGAGCCAACATTGTGACCCATTTCGTGAGCAACTACATTAACAGGCCAGGAATAGACAGGATATGGCAGGGAATTATTATTCTCAATATTGCTATATGCATATCTTCCAGCTCCCTGCTGAGATTGGTAAGGAACACATAGAACATTTATCCAGGCGACACCTCCCGCCTGAATATTTCTGCCTGAAAGAAAATGAGCGAGATCACCATAAAAATTGTCCTGGGTATTATGCCCAAAACTCTCAAGGACTGTAAAAGAATTGGTGGTATTAGTATATGGATCGGTTTGAGTATGCACTCTCACCTCAGAGATACTCGTTGGAAGGCTTTCATTCCTGTATATGGTCGATACCGCATTAAACATACCTTCGACATACTGTCCTGTGGCATTTAAATTACTTCCATTATTTTGGTACATAGCAAAGTCACATTCGAAATATACTCTGATAGTATCTGCCAAACCTGAATTATTATCGAATTCAAGCGGAGCATTATTTACATTGGGATTATCTACTCTAAACTTGGGGTCATAATCATCTACACCGCAATTAAACTCTTTCTTATCCAGGACATTTACATCATTGTAATAAATATACTCTGATGTATGATTACCGTTTGCATCTTTTACGGAGCCGAGATTAAAATTTCCTTCTTCATTGGATATTATACCCATCACAAATCCGGGGAAAACACTGATTGCAGCAATGGATCTATTATCGCCCTCAATAATACCCCTGTAATGAATTCCGGGAGTATAATTGTGCTTAATTATTGTGCCGCCGTCATTTGAGGTAAATCGGAAGCCGCCGTCGAGAATATTCACTCTTTCAAGTACAAGCTTTACATTACCTTTTTCGGAAGGGATGTTAAAATTTATCGCAGCCGGTTTTTCAGAGTAAAGCGTATTCAGAGAACTACTCTCAATCTGCATTTTTGAGACATCCGCGGCAAATTCCATAAGAGCCCTGTCATTGACGGCATCATCAGCCGGAGCGAATATGCTCACATCCCTGAAAGATACTTTCTCTTTTAGAGCATCAATATCATTTGCGATGTTGCTTTCCCTTTCAACAGGAAAGTATGTGAGCCTGTCTTCATTCTCACTTCCTGAATAGCCGACAAGAAATATAATTCCAATGGGAGCCAGGATGAAAAATAGTGTTCGTAAAATATTTATCATTATATTAAAATTTTATTTTTCTGAAGAAGTTTGTAATGAAGGCGGAGCCTTTGCGTCCGGAGCCTGAGGCCTTGTAATTATCTGGGTATATTCAAGTTTTCTGCTGACATTTCTGCCATCGAGCACCAGAGTTGCAGTGGTTGGATTTGATACTGTATACTCAACCCCCGTAGATGTGAAAGTAAGTATTCCACCTGAAAGAGTATATTGTCTTGAAACCACGGACTGTCCGGGACATTGTAAAAAAGCCGTTCCATCCTCTCTGAATTCTACTACTTCCCCCGCGCAAATGTCCTGTGAAGCTCCTTCCTGCCTTTGCAGCTGCCAGGTACCTGCGACTTCTCCACCACCGAGAGCATTAAGAATATCTTCACACTGGGCACCCATAAAAGATAAGGACAGTATAAAAATATACATTAAAGCAAAGGCGGATTTATTTTTAATTTTCGAAATCATCGTTCAATTATTTTTTTTAAACTATTTGAAGATAATTATTTTTAATTTATAAACAAACTAAGATTTTTTAGTAACTCCTTGTAAAATGTTTCATATTATGAAATATTTTATACCTTTGCGAAATATTATTTTCGGGATTTATGTAGATTTTGATATAAGAAATTTTTAAATTTGTAGTGACTCAATTTAATCTCACACACAACCTCACTTACTTAATTCTGTTCTGGATATAACAACTATTTAATAATTATAAATTTAAACAACCAGGAGGCGACAAATGAAATCATTTTCCCGTAATTTCTCTTTATTAATGCTTATTGTAGCGGTTTGTTCCGTTTTTACTTTAAGCAGCTGTAGTAAAGATGACAAAATTGTTACACCTACCGGAGGTGTTACTGATATTGTTGTTAATGGCTCATTGGCACCAACATCCAATTCCACAGCGGAAGGTAATCTTTTTGTCACTGATCAGGATGGAAATCCTTTAACAATTTCTAGCGGAGATGTGAGCGCAGTAATGAACTGGACTACAGATATATCGTCCCAAGGCTCAGTGAATATAACAAGTACCGTTTCTCAGGACATAGCCGCAGCAATCACGATGGATTACAGCGGCAGTATGTCACAACAAAACATCGAATGTATGGAAAACGGAGTTACTGCATACGTTAACGCAATGGGATTAACCGACATTGCAGAGATAATTAAATTCTCAACCTTAGTGACAGTTGTTCAGGGTTTCACCAGTAATAAAACCGACCTTCTGAATGCTGTGCAATCCAATGATCCTTCTGCAGGTTCAACAGCTCTATATGAGTCAATATATAAAGCTACACAGGATGTGGCTCTTCAAAACCCAAATTTTTTAAGAACGGTTATTGCATTTACTGACGGTCAGGAAAATGCTTCAACAGTAAGCCGTTCAGCAATGATAACAGAAGCTCTAACAAGCGGTATTCCTATTTTTACAGTCACTTTATTAAACACCACTTCCGAGGATATGCAAAATATTGCAGATACAACTGGTGGTTTTGCATTTACCATTGATCCGGACAGCTGTGGGAATATAACAAACATATACGCACAGATCAATAACCAGTTCAATAATGCTTATAAGATGTCAATCACATGGCCTGCAAATGAAATGCCTCCATCAGGTACATCAGTTACAGTTACAATAACAGTAACTACTCTGGGCATTACTAAGGCATTTGATAAAACATATCTTATCCCTTAAGTTTAACTTGAGTTTATCTATTAAAAAGGCAGGTTTTAAACCTGCCTTTTTATATATGTAAATATATTTCTACTCACTACCATATTTCAATATTTTGTCAATGTTTATACCCGTTAAAACAAGGTTTGTATCAGTCGGTTTTTGAATAGTGTACTGAACATTGGTTTCGGTGAATGTGAGAATGTCATCTATAGCGTTAAATTCAGTCTGCACACCCTCAAACCCGGGACATTGAAATACGGCAATCCCATTAGAATTAAACTGTGCCATCTCACCCGTGCACACTTCAGGCGCTGTACCGGACTGCTCTCTCAGGCCCCAAAGACCAATGATATTGGA
>JAEYVS010000214.1 GCA_023429265.1 Bacteroidota bacterium
CGATTTTTATTAAGCCGGCGCATTTTGGTTCTGCCGTCTACCCCGCACAAGCGTAGCGGATGCGGGGCATCAAGGCAAAAGAACCCGCCTGCCCCGCTTTAGCGGTGGCCGGAGGCAAAATTAGCACAAATTAACACAAATTATTTTTTTATTAGTGAAAAATTAGTGAGCATTCGTGGTATAAGGTTTTAAAAACTTAGTGCCTTGGTGTCTTGGTGGTAAATAATAATTTGATGAAAAAAATACTTTACATATCGATTCCGGTTTTGATGATCACGATTGTGATGGTGACGCTATTCGCTCAAGACAATAGTAGTAATCCTCGCGGTGAAAAAAAGGACTCCTCCCCCTTCAAGATCGCGCGCCTCCAATACGGCGGCGGCGGGGACTGGTATAATGACCCTTCGGCTGAAATAAATATGATGAAATATCTCAAAGAAAATACCGTCATAGACGTGGACGAACCCAAATTCTACTCCGTCAATGTGAATTCCGATGAGATCTTCGACTATCCATTCATAATGATAACCGGTCACGGGAATATCGAGCTCTCGGAGACCGAGGCCGCGCGCCTCAGAAGGTACTGCGAAGCCGGCGGCTTCCTCTACGCCGATGATGACTACGGAATGGACGAGTCCTTCCGGCGCGAGATAAAAAAGATCTTCCCCGATGAAACTATGAAGGAGCTTCCCTTCGATCACCCCATATACAGGAGCCAGTACGACTTCCCCAAAGGTCTCCCCAAGATACACGAACACGATGCAAAGCCCCCGCAGGGCTTCGCCATCTACAAGAACGGCAGAATGTGCATGTATTATACTTACGAGACGAACATCTCCGACGGCTGGGCAGAAACCAAAGAGCATAACGACCCCCCCGAGAAAAAAGATGAGAGCTATAAGATGGGGTGTAACATTATCGTTTATTCACTTATGAATTAATATGGACGAGATTAAAAAGAGAATCAAAGATTTAAGATTTACTGAATGGGATCATGGCAATAAATTACTTTACAGCCTATGCAGGAATGAAAATTTTTTTCACCGTAAAAGTGAAATAATAATTGCCAAATCCTGGATAATCGGTAGATCTTATGCAGCATCTTTAGAGAGACAAAAAAAAATAAAATCATCCACAGATAATTTTTACAGAAGTAAAGTTGTTTCTAAATTAAAAAATCCACGATTAGATTTTTTGTTGAGGAAGTTAAAAGAAAAGAATAGACTTACCCTACCCATTATTCCTCAGGTTCTTCACTTACATTATTATCTAATGAATAAATTAGGGAAAATTACTAAAAAGAATGTGCGTTCATTTTCGTCAAAGTATTTACATTTCCACTTGCCTAATCTTTTTTTCCTGTACGATAGTAGGTCAAAAGAAAGAATAAATAAGATTGTTAAAGAAATACCGGACGATTTAAAAATGTTTCATGAAACAGAAAAAATTGATAAGGAGTATTCAAAATTTTTCATTAAAGCATTTGAATTTAAACGTATAATATTTGAAAAATATAAAGTTCAATTATCACCTCGACATTTAGATAATGTCCTTCTATATACAAAAAGAAAAAATTTTTAAACCCGCAGAACCTTCGCCATATACAAAAACGGCAGAATGTGTATGTACTATACTTACGAGACGAACATAGCGACCCACGCTAAAGCGGGGCAGGCGGCTGGGCAGATATCCCGCTAAAGCGGGACAGCACCGGAGCATAATGATGAACTAGTAAGATTAACCACAAAGACACAAAGAGCACAAAGGTTCACTAAGTTTCTTCCTTCTTTGTCATCCTCGGGCTCGACCCGGGCTCTGTCCCTATGGGAGATCCAGAAAATAAAACTTCAGAATTCCATTAGACTTCCCTGGATCAATAAATACTCTCAAAATACCTATATGATTTTAATTTTATTCGGTGCTGTTGCCTGCCTGCGCCAAGGCTTTGACAAACAGGCTTGCTCGTGTGGAGTGATGGATGTATCGACGTAAGGAATAATTGCAATAATTTTTAAATGATCTATCCTATCAAAAGACAATACTGCTAAAATCTTATATTTTTTGTATTTTATTATAAACTATATAATCCCAAATGCCTAACATACTCTCAGCGATTTCTTCAATAATACATAATCCTATTGTTAAACTTGTTTCTTACTACAGAGGACTGAACCGTATAAATAATGTCGGTGAAGCTTTAGAGGATTACATAAAAGATATTCTTTCTGGTTCAATCGGTGTTGATGATGAAGCTACTAGAATAAAAAATTACTCTGAAACATTTTCGTACATTGGTAATCAAAATAACCCTCCTGACCTAATTATTAAAGGAGGCGATTCCATAGAAGTAAAAAAGATTCAATCAAAAGAAAGTGATCTGGCTTTGAATAGCTCCTATCCAAAAAACAAACTGTATTCAGACAGTACGTTAATTACAACTGCTTGCCGTGATTGTGAAGAGTGGGATGTTAAAGATATTATCTATGTTATAGGATATGTTAATGGAGAAAACCTAAAGTCATTATGTGTTGTCTACGGAGATTGCTATGCTGCGGATAAGCAAACTTATGAACGAATAAAAGAAACAATTTCAAAAGGAATTACCGAAATTCCAGATGTAGACTTTACCGAAACTAAGGAGCTAGGGAAAGTAAAAAAGGTTGATCCTTTGGGCATAACAACCTTAAGAGTGCGCGGTATGTGGCACATAATGAATCCCTTAAAAGTTTTTAAATATGTATATAGCTATGATACGGACGCGCAATTCCAAATGATGGTTATTATGAAAAAGGAGAAGTTTGATTCATTTCCTCAAGGAGATAGGGATGCTTTATTAAATCTAACAAAGGATGGATTTAGTATTTCTGATATTGAGATACAGGATCCGAACAATTCAGCAAAATTAATGGATGCTAAATTAATTACCTATAAGCTAAGATGAAAATAGTTTCTTTATTCAGTGGTGCAGGCGGTTTAGATTTAGGCTTTAAGAAAGCGGGATTTGATATGGTATGGGCTAACGAATACGATTCTGAAATATGGGAGACATTCGAAAAGAATTTTCCTAATACCGAACTAGATAAAAGAGATATAAGAAAAATTCCTTCTAATGAAATTCCGGAGTGTGACGGAATTGTAGGAGGTCCGCCCTGTCAGAGCTGGAGCGAAGCTGGAAAACTACTTGGGATAAAGGATCCACGTGGAAAGTTATTCTATGAATTTATTAGAACTTTAGAGGACAAGCAACCTAAATTTTTCCTTGCTGAAAACGTGTCAGGAATGCTGGCAGAAAGACATAAGGAAGCATTAGAGAATATCAAAACAATGTTTAAAAATACCGGTTATAACCTTTCCTTTGCTTTACTGAATGCAGCTAATTTTAAAGTGCCACAAGATAGAAAAAGAGTATTCTTTATAGGCTATAGAAATGACTTAGGAAAAACCTTCAATTTTCCAATAGGGTACCAAACAAGAATTACTTTGGAGGAAGCAATTAAGGACTTAGAAGATTCCGCTATCCCTGCCAAAGAAAAAAACTTTACTAACGGAAATGATTGCAATGTCCAAAACCATGAATATATGACGGGTTCTTTCTCTACTATTTTTATGTCAAGGAATAGGGTACGCTCGTGGAATGAAGTTTCTTATACAATCCAGGCTGGAGGAAGACATGCTCCTTTACACCCTCAGGCACCTAAAATGAAATGGGTTGCAGAAAATGTAATGAGGTTTGTTCCTGGCAAAGAAAATCTTTACCGCCGATTAAGTGTACGTGAATGTGCTCGCATCCAAACATTTCCAGACTCATTTAATTTTTATTACGACAATGTTGCCGCTGGGTATAAAATGATTGGTAATGCAGTCCCCCCTAGATTAGCATACTATCTAGCAAAAACTATCATGAATGATTTAGAGGAAAATATAGCAATTGAAGATACAGTATTGAGGAAAAATTCGGATTCATTACCACTCCAGAGCGTTCGTGCTTAATGTAAAAAGTCCGTTCAATCTCTGCCCGTTGTTGCCACAAATTCATTTATTTATGAGTTACCAGTTGTAAATGTTCAGTTGGAAAATATTACCTCATTATGATATTTCAGAAAATCTGAATGAGGAACGAATTTATCGGGAAGTGTGATCGGGGTGTTGTCGAATTTTACGAATAAGTCTTGAATAAGGTCTGTGGAGTTTTTGCGGAGCGTGTCAGAAATAAGGACTTTATATTCAGGTGTGATTGTTATTAGTCCCCTGTCGAAGGCTTTATCGTGAAGAGAGTTTAAGCAAAGACCGTTTTGAGGGTTGAGGCTGTTTTTGAGGTCTTGAGACCACGGGACTATGTGGCTTGCGGTGAGAAGCGGGGGTACATCTATCCCGGTAATACAGCATTTATTATCATAGGATGCAAGTACAGATGTACGAAAGAAATTTTGGCCGAGGCGTGTTTTAATCATCCTCTCTTTTTCTTTCCCCTCTCTCATTACATATCCGGTCAGCTCTTCAAATTCCTGCTCGACATCTTGAATTAACGCATCTGTGGGATTTGTGAGCTTATACAGCAGTAGTTCGCTTTCAGATATAAGGTTTTCATTGTCATTGACGAATTCATTCCATACCACTTCATCCATCTTACTTCCTTGAGTCAGTCCGCTAATATTTCGCTTTTTGAGTTCGGGATCGAAGCGCGCGAAATTGCCGAGCTTCATTGCAACAGAGCTGGGAGTCCTGCCGATGAGGTTAGCAAGCTCTATAATCTTAGGATTACTTTTTACGGTTTTACTGAAGGGTATCTTGCAGTAGAGATTGAATGCAAGTATGAGTTCTTCCCTATTCCATAAGCGTCTTTCTGCCATTGAGG
>JAEYVS010000237.1 GCA_023429265.1 Bacteroidota bacterium
TTTGTACGTGAAAAGTCTACACCGCTTCTGATTGATGTGAAAGTATTCCCTCCGTTTGTGCTTCGAGCTATTCCCCCATTCTGAGATTCAGCATACATAATGTTTGAGTTGGTGTAATCCACCTTAAAAACAAATCCATCTCCGCCATAAAATAACTCCCAGTCATCCGTTGCTCCAGTTTGAGTACCAATTGAACCGTTATCCTGAGTACCGCCGTATTTTCTGTTAGGCAGAAGATAATCTATTTCTGACGCATAAAATTGGCTTATGGGCATGTCATATGATTTGATCCAGTTACTTCCTCCGTTTGAGGAAATAAACACTCCACCGTCATTTCCATTAAATATCTGGTTTGGATTTGCCGGATTTATCCATATTGCATGCATGTCAGGATGCTGCTCATCAAATGTTCCGCTATATGAATTAGTAATGTTTGACCAGCTAGTCCCGCCATTTGAAGTCATTAAAAGATCAACATCACCAATATACACTTTATTAAAATCAGTGGGATCCACCTCTATCAACCCAAAATACCACCCAAAACTTGCAAATTCCGATGGGATTATACCATCCGGCATCCTGGTCCAGTTCACACCTTTATTAGTTGACCTGTAAAATCCTTCAAAGACATTATCCTGAGATGCAGATGAAACATTTGAGACCTTACGGTATAGAGCATAAACATAATTTGGGTTTGATGGGGCTACAGCCAAACATATCCTTCCAATATTTGTGGCAGGGACGGGAAGACCCGACATTAAGCGAGTCCAGGTCTGCCCGGCATCGGTGCTCTTAAATACTCCGCTTGATACACCTCCAGCCTTTCTAAATGATGGACCTCTTAGACGTTCCATCATTGCCGCATAGACTATATTTGAATCTGAAGGATCGATAGCTATATCTGTTGCGCTTGTAGAATCATTTAAAAAGAAAACTCTTTGCCAGTTTGCTCCACCATTAATGGATTTATAAATTCCCCTGTTCTGACCTTTTGAGTATAATCCCCCGCCTACTGCAGCATATATTGTGTTGGGTGCTTGAGGAGAGATATCTATCTCCCCAATTGTTCTGGAGCTGTCCAGCCCTACCAATGTCCAGGTTTCTCCTTTATCGGTGGACTTCAGCATTCCAAATCCGGGATATACGTCCGTAGCGTTATTTGCTTCACCGGTACCGCAATAAATTACATTAGGATTAAGAGGGTCCATTTTCAGGCTTCCTATGGGAAGGCTTGGAGTAAAATCAGTTTTTGGTGTCCAGTTCATTCCCCCGTTAGTGGACTTAAATATTCCACCTGCAGCCGTCCCTGCTATGATAATATTCGTATTACCGGGGTCTACGGTCATTGCTGTTATTCTACCCCCAATGTTATTTGGTCCGGCCGGGATCCAGTTTAGCCCGCGCATTGGACTATTCTGTTCCATCTGAACTTTCATCTCTATTGCATCATAATACTTTTCGTATGGGATTTCTTCATTAGGGTATGACCTCTGGTAATGAAACCAATCCGACGGCTGGTATTTTTTTAAATGTCTGCTCTCCGGGAGAGGTTTATTGTTATTTACTGCCAGATATACTGCTCCAATAGCGCAGATCCATATGAGATATAAGTATAATATTTTTTTCATTATCAGGTCAAACCGGTTTTAGATTCTTCTTTGAAATATTTTACAGAGGAAATAAGATATATTATAACAAGGACTCTCAGTATTGCCCAGAATACAGATCCTGCGCTTCCTGCCATTGCCAGCAGCACAACTCCAACAAGAACTTCCAATGCAACAACAGTAATGGCAATGTAAAGCGCAGTAAGCGATCCTTTTCTTACGGATAGTGATAATATAATATATACAAATCCGAAAAAGAGAAAAATGAAACCATACATCAGAGCATCTGCCTTGTTAGAAGGATCGGAACCTGCAGATAATACAACCATTGCAGCGCCGAGAATGTCCAGGATGGCAATAAAGATCAGTAGTCCAAAACATCCTTTCATCCTTGTATTTGGGTCAGCATCTGAGCCTTCTATTGGAATACCATTTCTGATGACCTCAAGCCCTGAACTCATAAATCCTACATTCAGCTTCACGTACAGTCTTGAACCATCTTTAAGAGTGAATTCATTACCTTCTTTGAGCTGTTTCTGATCGGGGATTTTCCCTATAAGGTCTCCATCCTGTCTGATGGTGAAGTCTTTCCAGCCGATACCCCAGCTAAACTCAAGGGTTTTTGGACCGCCTTTTTCAAGCGCGTATGTTTTTTTCAAATCGGATTTTTTCTTAAATAAAAAGGGGGCTCGTCACCCCCTGCAACTTATAAATTAAGAAAATTTATCTATTTTTAAAATGCCACTGGCATTATTTAACCAGAACCATTTGCTTTGTCTGGGTGAAATTCTCTGCTTCCAATTTATAATAATAAACACCGCTTGAAAGCTCAGAGCCATTAAATGAAATTGTATAATTTCCAGCCTGGTGCATACCATTTACAAGCTCTGCTACCTGCCTGCCAAGCATATCATAAACCTTAAGGCTTACATCTTGAAGTGAAGGGATACTAAAGTGTATTGAAGTCGTTGGATTAAACGGGTTTGGATAATTTTGCGACAAGGAATATGTAAAAGGATTTTCACCGGTACCCGTAACAGAAGTACCAGCATCATATCCAAGTATGCAAATGTCATCCACATACCACCCGTCGTAGTTTAGACCGCCGTCAGACCTGAAATAAAATCTTAGTTTGACATTGTTTCCTTTGTATTGAGAAATATCGATCTCTTCATCTCTCCAGGCATTCAATGTTCCGTCATAAAGAGGCTGTCCATTAGGCTGGAAAAATCCGGATCCGGGCTTGGTGTATTTACCGCTAAGAGCTATCCACGTTGATCCGTTATTTGTGGAAATTTGTACCTGCCCATAGTCAAAACCTGCTTCAGTCTGGTACCGTGTATTAAAGTTTAATTTAATTATGTTCATCGTACTACTTAAAAACACAGCATTATTTAAGGTCAATGAATTTGTGACGTTGGAACTATAGTTGCCAAAAGGGCTGTCCGTATAAGAAAATGGTGGAGATACAAAATCGGAAGATGTTTCAGCCCACCTGTTGTTTGCGTTTGGTCCGGAAACAGTCCATAAAGGCGTTACGCTGACTACTGTATCCTTGAAAAGCACAGATGGTGTACCTAGCGTCAGTTTAATGGTATCCCTATTTATTGTGTAAGGACCTAATTTTAAACTTACGAGTATTCTTGCTGTTTCCCCATTTATAATATTATCCTTAACTCTGATCACAAAAGGATCTGCAGTATTTTCCTGCGACTGAAAGAATGAAAATCCTGTGAAGTTTTTACTTCCTTGTAATACCTGGACATTTGTGTCGAGGGACTGTATCACCGCCTGAACATTAACTGCATCTTTAACTCCTACACTCCTGACTTTCACAGAAAATTTCGCGGTATCACCATTGCCAAGTGTATTTCCCGGGAGAAGCCTGTACCCGTCATAAACTGCGAAAGTATCCGATGCGCCTGCCCAGAATAAGTTTGGACGAAGATTTTCCATTACCAGTGGAAATATTCTATTTTGGTCGGGCCAAAAGCCGTCATCATCATTCCCTATTTCCGGTGTAATAGCTAATATTTTACTATGTGCCGAGTCGTTGTAAAGCCAATCGTCAGAGCCCCCCCTAACTTCATATCCAACTGTCTGAGAAGCAACTCCCGGAAGATAGCTGTTATATCCTGACATAAAACCGGTCCAGCTTTTAAAATATGAAGAATCAGGTGTCTGAAGCGGATCACTCCATGCCCACGGATAAATGTATA
>JAEYVS010000245.1 GCA_023429265.1 Bacteroidota bacterium
TATTCATACAGGGTCTGTTCGTTCAATACGGGCGGCAATTCCGCTTTCTCAAATGAAGTCTCTACTCTCATCACGGGATCGGAGACTATAAGCAGTATCATTCCCGATAAATACGAGCTCTACCAGAACTATCCAAACCCATTCAACCCGGTTACAAAGATTCAATACGATATCCCAAAACAGGGAATTGTAACAATAAAAGTATTCGATGTACTTGGCAGGGAAACTGCAACGCTTGTAAACGAACTCCAGAACCCGGGACGTTATAGCATAAACTGGAATGCCGCCAGCCTCGGCAGCGGTGTTTACTTCTATAAGATTGAAACCGAAGGGTTTACGCAGGTGAGAAGAATGGTGTTAATAAAATAAGAAGTTTAAAGTTAAAAGTCCAAAGTTTAAAGTATTAGAAGGCGCGCATTCAGCTTGGATGGGCGCTTTTTGTTTTAGTAAAATCCCATCCCTTTCCCATTTAAACTGCAAAAACAATTAATTATATTTAATATAGTTTGTTGAGTTAATAGAGTTCCTAGAGTTTGTAGAGTTCATGAGCAAAATAGCATTCCCAAGCTGGAGCCTGGGAAACAGGTTTTTGGTTAGTGTTTAAATAATCACATGAAAGTAAGCTTAAACTGGATAAAAACATACCTTCCTGAGTTAAAAATAGCTTCGAATAAGAAGTCCATCGATGAATTCGTCGAAAAAATGTGGGGCCTCGGCTTCGACATCGAATCAGTCGAGTTCGAGGGCAGGAAGTACGATAATATGGTCATCGGCGAAGTAAAAGAGAAGAAAAAGCATCCGAATGCCGATAAGCTCTCAGTTTGTACCGTAGATATTGGTGAAGATAAGCTTTACCAGATAGTCTGCGGCGCTCCGAATGTAGCAGAAGGACAGAAAGTCTGCGTCGCGAAGATTGGCGCTGTCATTCCTAATGGCGAGTTCGAGATAAAAAAAGCAAAGATCCGAGGCGAGTCCTCAGAAGGAATGATCTGTTCCGAAAGTGAGCTCGGTCTATCCGAAGATCACGACGGCATCCTGGTGCTCGATGAGAATGCTCAGACAGGGATGTCTTTTGCCGATTACAAAGGGCTGGATGATGTAATAATGGATATATGGGTACCACCGAATAGAGGTGATATGTCTTCACATATTGGAATTGCCAGAGAAATAGGAGCTATCTACGACATTGATGTAAAGATCCCCAAAGTCGAATTAACCGAATCGGATACCCCGACGACAAGTCTCATAAAAATTTCCATTAAGAACGATGAATACTGCAAACGTTTCACAGGAAGAGTCATACAAAATGTAAAGATTGGTGAGTCACCTGATTGGCTGAAGAAACGTCTAACTGCGATAGGCTTACGCCCCAGGAACAATGTCGTCGATATCACGAATTTCGTAATGATGGAGACAGGGCAGCCACTCCACGCTTTTGATTATGATGCTATCCGCGGAAAAGAAATAAATGTAAAGACCGCCAGGGAAGGCGATAAGTTCACAACACTCGATTCAAAAGAGCGTTCACTCGATGAAAATACACTGATGATCTGCGACCGTGATGGATATTCAGGTATCGCCGGTATTATGGGAGGTGAATATTCCGAAATAACAGACGATACTACTAATGTATTTCTCGAGGTGGCGTATTTTGACCCGGTTAATATCCGTAAAAGCGCTAAGCGTATGGGTATGCTTACTGATGCATCGCAGAGATTCGAAAAAGGCGTAGATATTGAAAACCTGGAGTATGTTTCCAATAGAGCCGCGCAAATGATAGCTGAATTAGCAGGAGGCGAGGTATCTAAAGGGTTCTATGACGTTTACCCGGAACCGTTTCAGCCCATCAAGGTCAGTGTGCGGAGAAAAAGAGTCGAAGACCTACTCGGCATTGAAATATCCGAATCCGAGATAATTAAGCTCCTCGATAAGATAGACATTAAATTCCTTAAAAAAGACGAAGACTCAATGATATTTGAGATACCTGAATACAGGCGTTATGATATTCAGAGGGAAGTCGACCTCATCGAAGAGGTCGCGAGACTTAATGGCTTCGATAAGCTTCCCGAAAATGTAACCTATATGACTGACCTCGCTGCAATTAAAGAATACAGCACCGCAAAGATCAAAAAGATAGCGGATGTCAGGGAATATTTCATTGGCAGGGGATTTAATGAAATTTTAACAGGATCGCTGCTGGATAAAAATAAACTAAAGCGTTTCAGCAAAGAATATGTAGAACTCGAAAACCCTTCCTCATCTGAGATGAATGCGCTCAGGACTACCCTGGAATATGGAATGATGAAAATAGTCAATTTCAATTATAATAATATGGTAGATGTCGATAGTCAGGATATTTCGTTGAAATTATTTGAAATAGGCAAAGTTCATAATCTGGTTAAGGATAAATTCGTGGAAAAGTATAGTTTATGTTTTTCATTATTTGGCGCAACAGATTATTATAATTACACTGGTTCTGAGAGAAAATTTGATTATTTTGACATTAAAGGTGAGTTTGAGATGTTTATGTCAAAATTCAATGTTGAAACTTATGAATTAATTCATTATAATGATAAAATTAAGAATGGATTAAGTATTATTGTAAGTGATAAGGAGATTGGATACTTAAGCGAAGTTAGTAAAGATTTACTTGAAGAATTTGATTTGGATAAAAAATTGTTTTTGTGCGAGTTAGATTTAGATGCTTTAATGAAAATAATGGATTCATAATTTTGTTATAATGAAAAGTTTCTATAAACCGATATCAAAATTTCCGATTGCCAAAAGAGATATATCAATCGAAGTAAAAAAAGGATTGCGGTATAAGGAAATTGAAGAAACTATATTGAGAAGTGGACGTCCTTATTTGAAAAGTGTTAGATTATTTGATATATATCCAAAAGATAAATTAGGATTGGATGACAGAAGTATGGCATTTTCTCTAACTTTTGGTGCTGATGATAAGACTCTGACTAATGAAATTGTTAATGAACAAGTTGATAATATAATTACGAATCTAAGAAATCAACTTGGGGTAAATCTCAGAGGGCAGCAATCTTAATGTCTCAGGAAGAAAACAACATAGATAGTTTACAAAAAGCAAGGGAATCGCACTTAGTTGCCCTGGAAAATCTATTTTCAAAAGCCAGAGCTTTAATTGGGAAACTAAATGAGTCCCGTGAGGAAAATAAAGAGCTTAAAGAAGGTATTAAGGAACTGAATTCCAAGATTACCGACTTAAAATTACAATTAACAAAACTGAATTCTCTTTGCGTCCTGAAGGACAAGGAGATATCAGACTTAAAAAATACAGCTTTAAATAAAGATAACAATAATAATACTCAAGACCGGGACGAGATAAAATCCCGTATAAAAGAACTTATATCACGAATTGACACACACCTCGAGGAAGCGGAAACGCCCGAGGAAGAGTATGATTAACAGGTGACTGACTAGTACGATCGTATGGTAGGGCAAGCAATGTAAGCTGCCCTTAGAGCTCAAAAGGCTCGCAAAATGTTTGACTGGCACATTTTAAATTTTTTCGTTTCAATAAATGGAGAAAACCGGTATTAAAGTCAAAATATTCAATAGTGAATATAACCTCCAGGGTGACAACATCCAGGAAGTTGAAAAAGTAGCAAATCATGTAGATAGTTTGATGCAGAAGATTGGCTACGAATCTCCTAACCAATCCGGGGAAACCATTGCTGTTGTTTCGGCACTCAATATCGCCGAAAGTTATTTTAAGGAGAAAGATAAAACAAGGGAACGGGAAAAGGAATACGTAAGTTTTATAAATGATTGCAATTCAAAGATCGGGGATATTGGAAATCTCCTCGATGAAAATCTTTGAACGCTCTTTAATATAGTTTATCCGACGAGTTTAAACCGCACGGATAGCCACAGTCAAACATTATAAAGAACCAACAGTAATACCTTGGGAGGTTAGCTCTCGCAAGTGTCAATTGCAGGCCTCACTCCAAAAGAGTTTTGCTTCATCTTTGATCGGATGAGCCAAGCAAGCAGTGGAAGCAAAAGACATTTTGGCGCCACCCACCGTTTAGAGTAAAAACGGGTTCTTTATTTCCTTTGCTGAGGTTTTTTCCGGGGCGGTTTTTTTATTGCCGTTTTACGGACTTTAAAGTAATACTATAAAATTTTTAACTAAACTATATATTTACCTCTGATATACAGGGGTAATTTTGGAGAAAATATAACGGAGAATTATGGGAGAAACATATATATTAATACCGGTGGTGGTGGCTTTGTGTGCTTTGATGTTTTTTATCGGCTGGTACCTTCAGGCTAAAACCAGCTCTGCTAAACTTGAAAAAGCCGGAGCTACGGCTGAAAAAATTGTTAAGGATGCCGAAAATAAAGCCGCAAACCTGCTGAATGACGCTGAAAAGAGAGCTAAAAATTACCAGGATGATGCCGAAAAAGCAGCGCAGAATCTAAAGAAAGAAAAGCTCCTTGAAGTGAAGGACGAATTCTACCGCAGAAAGCAAAAATTTGACGAAGAAGTTCAGGAGCGGGAAAAAGAAGTTGTTGTAGAAGAAAAGCGACTAAAAAAGGAAAGAGAATTACTCGAGGAAAAAGTCGAAGAACTTGGCAAAAGAAGCGAAGAAGTCGCCAAGCTTCAGAGTGAGTTTGAAAACAAAATAAAACTTGTAGAAGAAAAAGACCGGATCGTTGAAAAGCAGATCGAAGAGCATAAAGCTCTGCTTGATGAGCAGTCTTCAAAGCTCCTGCGTATCTCAGGGCTCTCTGAAGCGGAAGCTAAGAAAATCCTTTTTGATAGCCTGATCGATGAAGTAAAGCTCGAATGCGCTGCAAGGCTGCAGGAAGTTCGTGACGAAACAAAACTTGAAGCAAATAAAATATCACGTGACATAATTTTACAGGGTATACAGCGCTCGGCAGCCGATCACTCGGTTGAAACAACCGTAAGCGTGCTGCAGATACAGTCTGACGAACTCAAAGGACGTATCATCGGTAAAGAAGGACGTAACATCAGGGCTTTCGAAGCCTGCACCGGAGTGGACATCATTGTGGATGATACACCCGAGGCAATAATCATTTCCGGTTTTGATCCTTTCCGTAGGGAAATAGCTCGTGTCGCGATGGAAAGACTCATCGCTGACGGCCGTATCCACCCTTCACGTATCGAAGAAATTGTCGAAAAGGTGGAAAAAGAGCTGAGTGAAGAAATTATCCGTATAGGTGAGAATACTCTTATCGAAATGGGTGTCCAAGGTGTGCACAGAGATATTGTCACGCTCATAGGACGTATGAAGTACCGCTCGAGTTACGGACAGAATGTTCTCAATCACTCCATCGAAGTAGGATACCTCGCAGGGATTATGGCAGCGGAACTCGGACTCGATGCACATATGGCTAAACGCGCCGGACTATTCCACGATATGGGTAAGACCATCGATAAGAATATCGAAGGTCCTCACGCTATTCTCGGGTACGAAGTAGCAAAGAGATGTAAAGAGCATCCTATAGTTTGTAACGCTATAGGAGCTCACCACGATGAGATGCCGATGGAACACCCTATTTCTGTACTCGTCCAGGCAGCTGACGCCATTAGTGGCGCAAGACCCGGAGCAAGACGTGAATCTGTTGAGGCATACTCCAAGAGGCTCGAGAAGCTCGAGGAGATCGGTACATCATTTACAGGCGTAATGAAAACCTATGCCATACAGGCTGGACGTGAGGTGAGGGTGATAGTAGAGCAGGAGCAGATCGATGATACACATCAGGATCAGCTTGCTGTGGATATCGCTAAAAGAATACAGGAAGAAATGGAATATCCCGGTCAGATCAAAGTAAATGTGATTCGGGAGCGTCGTTCCATTGCATATGCAAAATAAAATTTATAAGTTAAAAGCGGAGATATTACTGTAATTTTACAGTTCTCCGCTTTTTTTATTTAACCAATTTAAAGATGCGTACAATAAAAGATAAGGTTTTGGTGGGAATCACCGGCGGCATAGGCTCCGGTAAAACGGAAGTGTGCAGAATCCTCGAAAAAGAAGGTTTTAAAGTGCTTTATGCCGACCCGGTCGCGAAAGACCTCTACACAAAAGATAAAAAGCTTTCTGATGCCATAGTAAAATTGATGGGAAAGGGTATCCTTAACTTTAAAGGAAAGATCAGCCTTTCTAAGCTCAAGAAAGCGATATTTGCTAACTCATCAAAATATAAAAAGCTTAACGCGCTCGTTCATCCGGTAGTAATAAAAGAGCTGAAAAAGGAAATTAAAGGTCTCAAGGATAAGATTGTGATAATTGAAGCCGCTCTTGTTTTTGAAAGCGGTATGGATGAGGACCTGGACTATGTGATAATGGTTTACTCAAATAAAAAGAACCGCCTCAGCCGTATCCGTCTGCGCGATGAATCAACATACGATTACATTGAGAATGTAATGAAGCACCAGATGGACGAAAAAGAAAAGATAGAGCACTCGGACTTTGTGATAGTAAATAACAAATCCCTAAAGGAACTAGAAGACCAGACTATCTTTATAGGAAAGGTTCTAAAGGCTCTGAAGAAAAGAAAAAGATAAGATATTCCGGTTTTCACTTGGACGACTAAGAAGAAGAGAAATCACCTCTCCTTCTTCCTCCACACATAAAAACTCCAAACCTGTGAAAGCACTGCTACAGTCAGAGCTGAGTATGCAATTATTGGATAGTCATTCATTCTCGCTGCCCATATAGCTAACATAGCCCAGGTCATCACGGCCGGATAGATATGGTCACAGTATATGTAAGTTACAACCAGTGTTACTATTAAGGCTATCAAAATATATAATACAATAATTACCGGATTTTGCCCAGCTGGTAATACTGTATTAGATACCAGCCATATGGAAAAGTTTGCTATGGTTGCCACCG
>JAEYVS010000255.1 GCA_023429265.1 Bacteroidota bacterium
CCGGTTTGTCTGGGAAGACTGATCATTTTGCTCTGTTGGTCTAAGTCCCCATCGCTCGGGGATCTTCACAAATTGTACGTAACATATTTATTCTTCCTCCGGCGTAGCGCCCTAAAGGTTCGATCGGGTCCCATAAGTGAGAGTATGGGATAATTTTGCCGGTACCGGAACCACAAATAGTGGAACGGGTATGGTCGGCTTCCTAAGAGAGGTTCGATCAACTCACTAAAAAACACCTACAAAATATTAATTTTTCATCTGAATTTGGCAGGTTGTTTTTATAGTGATTTAAATAAAACTCATAATCCATCAAGAAATCCGGCTTGTAAAAACAAGAGTTTCCTAAACAATGAATTCCGGGTAATTTTTTTTAATGCTATATTGTAAATATAAGATTTAGGTAATTTGATTACGAGTGATAGTTGTTTTTTCATAAGTTAATCCAAATAGACTTTACCACGAATTACACAAAATGATCACGAATTTATAATTTAAAATTGTTGTGTGACGCTGCGCTGATTGTTAAGGAACGAATAATACACTACGTTCAAATCAATATAAAGATAGTAATATTTACGGTGATTGTCAAGGGAAAATTTAGTTTAAAGTTTAAAGTTTAAAGTTTAAAGTTGAAAGTTTAAAGTTAAAAGTTAAAAAGTTGAGGTTTTACTCCGATGTGCACTGAGAGAAATTTTTGGAACGAGGTTGTTGAAAAAGTTGAGTTTTCTTCCCAAGCTGGGGCTTGGGAAGGAGGAGAAAAGTTAAAAGTTTAAAGTTGAGGTTTTATTCCCGAGGTTCACTGAGAGAAATTTTTGGAACGAGGTTGTTGAATTTTAGTTAAAAGTTGAGTTTCCTTCCCAAGCTGGGGCTTGGGAAGGAGGAGAAGGAACCAAGTTAAATACACTATTTGAAACTTCCGACCAATATTCCTTCATGCTTCCATAAGCAATATTATTTGAATTTATATCATAATCCGGATGAGCGCTTCCGGTATAACTGCCATCATTTGTAAAGTACATATCCCATCTGTTATTCCAATCATACTTTGAGGCCTCCGTAGTAAATACAGAACCATTATGGATAATACCAACTTCCCCGGCAGCTTCTTTATTTGGGACAGTTGCCAACTGCTGGTTAGTTAAAGGCTGATCTCCCTGCGGGGTTCTCCCGTCAGGAAAATCTACATAAACTATAGCAATATATCCATTTCTAGATGGAGCGTCCCACCAGGATTTCAAATAATTAGGAATAGTATCTACGGGGAACTGAGACATATCCGTAAGACAAGGTGTAGGGTTTTGCGCATAAGATTCCTTTAAAACCAATATCTGAAGCATAAGCGCGATAATTACAAAATTTATCACTTTTTTCATTTCAATTGTTTTTTTGGTTTTTAAATAGGATTTTAAATAAATAAGGGTGAGCCGTTCCCGAGTAATCGGGACGGGGTTGTTTCCTGTCCAGGGAATTTTTGCAAGCCTCCAGCTCGCCCTTTAATTTTTAGTCATAAATGACTTTCATTTATAAAAACTCATTACTCTTACCTCCTTTCTATTTTATTAAAATCATTTTGTTGAAAAATGCTTTTTGAACTCCCGGTATCGAGAGTTTGTATATATAAACTCCGCTGGATAAACCGGTGGAGTTAAATGTGAATTCATAGCTTCCTGAGAGAAGCTTTTCATTTACGAGGACAGAAACCTCACGTCCTGTAATGTCATATATAGATAACTTTACTTCTGAGGTTTTTGATATGTCAAATCTAATATTAGTTGACGGATTAAAAGGGTTTGGATAGTTCTGGTATAGTTTGTATTTTTCGGGTACTTCCGCAGAGATCTGGTTAATGCTTACTGTGCTGTCGGGATTGGTAAATGAGCGGACATTGCAGAAAACATCAAAATTACCGGTTCTCTCATCGCTCCAGGTTGAAATTACCCTATCCTCATAAATCTTAACCCCGTGCGTGTATAAATAATCAACCGGAAAATTAGAAAGTTGGTACCTATTACCTATAAACTGCCCCTGACTATTAAACCTTTGACAATATTGCGGAAAGCTAAAACCAATTCCATCCCCATAAACAACAATCATATCTCCATTTGCTTTTTTAGATATAGCTCTTATAGTCTCATCACCATTGCCTCCAATATTAATGTTATTTCCTTGTTTAGCTCCATCAGAATTATATAACTGAATATATGAATCGATAGAAAGATTGTTGTAATCTGTCCATCCAATTACAAATCTGCCTGAAGTGTCAGAGGATATTTTAGGGAACTGCTGATGATCTTCGGGGTTTAAATTATCATTCACCCTTTGATTAATTCCAATTTTATTGCCCTCAGAATCATATTTTTGCATATAAATGTCATTTGTAAAAAAAGATGGAGGTCTTGAATCCTGCCATGTGATGATGAATCCACCATCAGGGAGGGAAGTAATGTCTGGATAATCTTTTGTGGAAACTGTATCATCAACTCTTATATTATTACCAATCCTATTACCTACAGAGTCAAACATCTGAAAATAAATTTTATGTTCGGCAGTTATTGAGCTGCGATTCTTCCAAGTTACTATGTAGGTATTATTTTTAGTAACTGTAATTTGAGACTCTCTGTAGATACTCGCCAATGTATCGTTATAAATGATTGGAGTTGTGATAGGTATTGCAAACTTATCATAAAATCTTATTCTGAAAACAGATGTTAAATTATTTATTTCATTCCAACAAATTGCGAAATTACCATTTTGTGCAACAGCAATTTGCGGATTAAATGCCGTATCATTAATAACATTAACTTGAGTATTAAAGCCGAGAGTCTTTGCAGTAAATAAATACCTTTGGAAATAAACATTAGCTCTATTATTTCTATAATCCTCCCATGCAATTATGAAATTTCCATGTTGATCAATACCTAAAGAAGACTTTTGATTCCTATCGGTTGTATCATCATTAACCCGAAAGTCATTGACGAGCTGGGCGTTAAGTATTTGAGGGAGTAATAAAGTTAAAAGTATTAGCTGTAAAATTGCTTTCATAGTAGTAGTGTTAAATTTAGACCTAATAGAACATAATAATCCCAAGAACTAAAAATAGCTGAAAATGAGATAAAATATTTTGCCAGATACACTCGTGATAGTGTAAATAGAAGTTAAGAGTTTGATGATAAAAAGCAAGTTAAAATAGTTGTGACTATTTTAAAAAACCATTAGGATAATGTTAAGGAAAGTTGTTATGTAACCGTTGAGGAAAGCCGGGATTTGCCTGTCTGCCTCAGGCAGGGGAACGAGGGTGTTTAAAGGGTCTAGATTCCCGCTTTTCCCAAATGGACAGGCGCGGGAATGACAAGATTATTGAGCCCGGTGGAGACTCTGAGGGTGAAATTGAATTTGTAAACAACCCACCCCGGCTCTCCGAGCCACCCCTCTCCCATTGGGATAAACCGATGGAGGGGAGGTCAAAATTCCTCTATGTTATTTGACCAGTAACATTTTCCTGGTCTTCCTTATCTATAACTTTATACATGGATCGAACTTAAAGAAGATATAGTTTTAGAGATAAAATATATAGATATTGCGTTCCCAAATCGGAATTTGGGAACGAGGTTGTTTAAAACTTGGGTTAAGAATATTTTAAGAAACATATATTAAAGTTTTTAATTATTGAAGTTGTAATTTTACTGCTTCTCTTTCATTTTATTCAATAAATTTACATAGTTTTCAAGATAGAGAATGGATTTTTCGATTTTTGTCCCGGTGTTGTTATACATTAATTCGCTTATTTTATTTTGAATCTGTTCTGAATTCCAATTTAAGTGTCCTGCTGTAAAACTTTGAAAATCTTTAATTATTGAAACTGTTTCATAAGAATTTTTATAATTATCAATATATTTATTGAAATTATGAAAAAATCGTGAGCTATCACCTTCTCCAACTATTCTCAAGAAAAGAATCTTGTATAGCTGAGGACTGTATTTTGAAGATGGATATTCTTCGAGTAAATTTTGTAACTCGTTGGATTCCGAAGGAATTACAGGTAACTTTCGAGTTTTTGAAGTTTTTTCGTAAAGCAAACGATCAATACCTTCAGGAGCCATAATATCCAACTTAACTTTGTTTGATTTTAAATTCTGGTATTGCGCTGTTACTTCATAGACTCCACTTACTTCATTTTCTTCTATAGGCCGGGATGCAAAATACCAATCAAGATTAATAACAGTTTCAAAGACTTCTCCAGGAGCAAGAATAATAGGCTTTGGCTCAATTTGATCACCATCATCATGATACTCTATAATCTTTCCATTAGGACTTAATATTTTAAAATTTAAAGTATTCCAATTAAAATATTCTTCCATTATGTAATTATCTGAGCTATTATTCAAAATTTTGCATACCATCCAAATTTTCTGATTATATAAATATTGATCGTATTCGGGTTTAATAATTAACTGAGCATTTACATTTGAGATAACTGTCTCATTGTCTATGATTTGTTTATTACTAATCAAAATCTTGGTAAAGTAAAAAAGGATTCCTACAATACCTACAACAAAAATTATTTTTACTTTATTGTTCATTTTTTAAATTTTTTATTGACAAGGTTGTGGTGGAGCAGGCATATTAAGATCTTGAACGATTTTATTTATTAGTTCTCCCGATGTAAAAATATCTTTATGATATTTGCAAAAAGAAGCTGGATATACAGAATTTGCAAATTGAGCAAAAACGTCAACATAGTCTCCTGAATTTCTCAAGCAACAATGCCCATTTGTAGTATTGTTATCATAACAATGTGTTGTGTGAGGATTCATTCATTTAACGCATTCATTCCTCTAGCATGAGCTATTTCGTGGACCGCGGTCCTATTTATATATTTATTGTTTATATCATCGGTTTGGTTTATTATACCTCTCATGTATTTAACAAATACGAATGAGGTTGCTGCTGAATGAACATATGCAGTCCAACCCGGAAATAATATATTTCCAAAAAACTTATACCTATACGAATGTCCCATCCTTCCCGGATTATTTTTCATACTGTCCACTCCTAAAAAAATAATATTATCATAAGGTGTCCGACTAAGGTTATTTTGATAAATAAATTGGATATAATAATCTGTAAATGTAACAATCTCATCATAATCTAAGTCATTGGTGTTCAATGGAGACGAATAAGAAGTAAAGGAAATATTACTGAATCCTAGACTTTGGTAGGGTAATTTAATGGCATCCGTACCAAAAGGCATTGCATTGAAGCCGGGTTCATTAGCATAAATAATATCTAAATTACTAGTATGATACGTGGTTGTATGTTCATTTGGATCAAAAGGTGGATTTGAATCAATAGTGGTAGTATCATTATTGCATCCAAAATAAAATATTAAAGAAAAAGAAATAATAAAATATCGTAAAGTGTCTAGGATCATTTGTGGCAATTTTTATTGACAAGATTGCGAAATAAATAATAAAAATCAAGTGCATTATTACAAGGGAGATTTACAAATGTTATACAGGATGAAGCGTAGTCTTTTACAGTTGGTCTAACTGTTTTACACAAAAATTCGTAATAATTAGATTAAAATCCATTTACAATGAGCAATTGTATATATAAATTATCGCCGTTTATATTAACATTAATAAGTGATAATTTGTTGTTGAATTTAATAATTTAAGTGATTTATGTGATTTTAACTGGTAGGTGTAAAATACCTTCCTTTTTGAGTTTATTATAATAATCAGACTTTATAATTTTAGGGACATTCGAAATCAAATCACATACTATGCGCTACATACTGATTTTATTAGTTTTAGGCTTTTGTACCACTACGCTTAGCTCCTGCGACCAGATGGAGGAGAGGGAGACTGTTGAAAAAGAGCTCCAGGAAAAAATGAACTCGCAGACACAGGAAAATCACGACGGTCACGACCATAATGCTCCCGGGCATACACACGACGGGGAATCAGTTGGTGATCCTGAGGCAGACCGCCTGATGAAGGAAGCTGATGTAAGTTATGCCTCTTATAAAGAGAGCAAATCAGATAATGCAAAATCCGAAACCATAAAGAAAGCAATGGATGCCGGAATGTACCTTACATACGATGCCCAGCTCCCGCCGAAGGATAAGTATAAACCGGCTTTGAAGTATTTCAGAATAGTGCTGAGTCTGGACCCGGCGCACGAGGAAGCAAAAGTAAATAAGGATAAGATAGAAGAGATCTACGAGCAGATGGGAAAGCCGATCCCTGAAACAGAGATCTGATATTTTCCATAACACGTTATTCATATGAACATATTTTACAGGATATTTGTATTTATAATAATGACCGGGGTAATCCTGGCGGCATTCCTTGTGGACATTCCATATATGCCTGCATTGAAGGATACGGCGCGAGTATTGTATTTTCACGTACCGATGTCGTGGATAGGATTTGTCGCATTTTTAATGGCGATGGTTTATTCCATTAAGTATCTCCGCACAAAGAACATTGATAATGACATAAAAGCATCAGCGGCTGCGCAGATGGGATTCATATTCTGCATACTAGCTACATTGACGGGGGCAGTCTGGGCTAAATTCACCTGGGGTTCATTCTGGAACTGGGATCCGCGTCAGACCTCGATATTCATTCTATTATTGATATACGGAGCATATTTTGCTCTGAGGTCGTCGATAGACGTACCTGACAGAAAGGCAAGATTATCATCAGTTTACGCAATCATAGCTTTTGTGACGGTTCCGTTCTTTATGTTCATAATGCCGAGGATAGTGGAGTCCCTGCACCCGGACCCGATAATTAATACGCAAGGAAAGGTGAATATGGACCCCGCGATGCTGAGCGTTTTTTTGACTTCAATTTTCGCCTTTATGCTGTTATTTTTCTGGATGTATAATGTAAAGGTCAGAGCTGAGAGGCTGCAATTCGCAAAATCAAATCAAGAGGTTTCCGGTTAATGGACGCACTGTACGATTTTCTCGCTTTGAATGATGTTTACGTGGTATTAGCTGTTGTATTAATAATATGGATCGGGATATTCTGGTATCTTAACAGGATCGATTCAAAAGTAAAGAAACTTGAAAAGGGTGAATGAGTGTTAGAAATCATACACCATTGAAATCAAATTGATGAAATCAAAAGTTAAAATAATAGTCGGAGTTTTAATCATCGCCGTATTTCTCGTTGTCGGCTGGATGTCCTTTATGGATTCAAAGATAGAGTATGTTGATTTTAAGGAAGCCGCGAACAGGGAAAGGACAGTAGAGGTAAAAGGCTACTGGGTAAAGGATAAGGAATCAAAATTCGATCCTTCTAACAATACATTTTCATTCTATATGGTAGATGATAACGGCACCGAATCCAGGGTAGTCCTCGACGGAGCAAAGCCGAATAATTTTGAAGTAGCTGAGGCGGTAGTCGCCAAAGGCAAAATGAAAGACGGGTACTTTCACGCTAAGGATGTTCTGACGAAATGCCCATCCAAATATGAAGCAGACGGCAACCACATGATGGAATCCGGATCTTAATAGTATTTAGTTACCTTCTCTATCTGTGATTTTTGTCACCTCACAAATTTCCCAATAACACTTGAATTTTTTTTGTGATTGAATTAACTTTCAGTAATCACAAAAAGCCGGGGTTAGGCGGATGAAATTCCTGAAAAACCTTATTAACGCAGTACTTCCACCTCCGAGCTGGAGGATATACGTGATATTCCTCGTCGGGGTGCTCACCGGGTTAATGGTATTAATATTGCATATTTCCCGCGCAACCTCTTATATGTCCGATGACCCCGAAGCCTGCATAAATTGTCACGTAATGATACCTCAATACGCGAATTGGCAGAAGAGCAGTCATTTCATTCACGCTACCTGCAATGACTGTCACGTACCTCAAGATAATATTTTCAACACATACAAATTCAAAGCGATGGACGGTCTGCGTCACTCTACGATGTTTACCTTCCGGCTGGAACCACAGGTAATAAAGATAAAGGAAGCCGGAATAAACGTAGTACAGGAGAACTGCATACGGTGTCATACTAATTCGATCCATAAAACAGATCTAATGAAGTTTAAAGAAGTGAGCTCGATGGATGATAAAGAGGGTTTGTGCTGGACATGCCACCGGGAAGTTCCACACGGCAAGGTCAGAAGCCTCTCTTCCACTCCATTTGCCATAGTACCTGAGCTCGATCCCGTAATACCAAAATGGATCGAAGAATATTTAAAAAAAGATTCAGCAGAAAATAAAAAATAATCCGGTATGAAAAATCTCACAGACCTGATTCAACGAAAGCCCTGGGTTGGCTGGGTGCTTTACATTGCAACGATAGTAGTGGTTTTCCTTGCAGGCTTATTCGGGAGCTCCATTGTGGAGCGGAGGCAGGAGACAAACCTGCTTTATCAGCAGACCAAACCCATTGCGGACTACGAACCCCGCAATGAAGTCTGGGGAGACAATTTTCCTCTGCAGTATGAATCGTATTTAAATACACTTGATACAAACTTCCGGAGCAAGTATAACGGTAACGCAAAAATAGATATGCTGGAGAGACATCCTTCGTATGTGATATTATGGGCGGGGTATGCATTTTCTCGTGACTATGACCAGGCAAGGGGACATTATTATGCGGTACAGGATATACGCAAGACGCTCAGAACGGATGTTCCTCAGCCGAGCACCTGCTGGACCTGCAAGAGCACGGATGTTCCCAGGGTAATGAATAAGCTGGGTGTGGCTGAATTTTATAAACGTCCCTGGAATGAGCTGGGTCACGAAGTTGTTAACCCGATAGGCTGCCAGGACTGTCACGATCCAAAAACAATGTCACTGAGAATAACCCGTCCGGCATTAGTCGAAGCAATGGAGAGAAGAGGCAAGGACATGGAAAAATTTTCTCACCAGGAAATGCGTTCTCTGGTCTGCGCGCAGTGCCACGTAGAATACTATTTTGACAAGAAAAATGACAATTATCTTGTATTCCCGTGGGATAAAGGGACGACGGTCGAAGAGATAGAGCAATATTATGACAGTATAGGACACGTAGACTGGGTGCACGGATTGAGTAAGACACCAATGTTGAAAGCGCAGCACCCTGATTATGAGATCTTTGAAATGGGGATACACTCCGAGAGGGGAGTGTCGTGCGCTGACTGTCATATGCCGTATACTACAAAAGGAGGTGTAAAGTTTACCGATCACCAGATACAGAGCCCGCTGAACAACATTGCAAACTCGTGCCAGGTATGCCACCGGGAAGACCAGCTCACATTATTAAAGAATGTCACCGACAGGCAGGATAAGGTGATGGAGCTCGCACGGAATTCCGAGAATACACTCATACTTGCCCATATCGAAGCCAAGACAGCCTGGGAGAGCGGAGCAACGGAAGAAGAAATGGAAGAGGTCTTGAAACTTCTGAGGCAGTCCCAGTGGAGATGGGATTTTGCAACTGCGGGACACGGAGCCAGTTTTCACGCACCGCTGGAGGTGGCAAGGATACTCGCCAATGCACTTCAGAAAGGTGAACAGGCGCGGATTCTTCTCGCAAGGATTTTGATGAAGTACAATGCTCCTTATCCCATAGCTATGCCCGATGTATCGACCAAAGAAAAGGCTCAGGCTTATATTGGTTTGAAAATGGATGAGCTCAGGAGTAAAAAAGAAGAATTTATGAATAATGTTCTGCCTGAATGGGATAAAGATTCACCTAAGGGAACGGGAGACAATTATTAAAGGTTACTGAGGATGAAGACGAATTTTTCCCGTTTTTATTCAATTCAAATAAGGTATTTTTACATTATATAGAAAATCAGGATAGATTTAATAGATTTTAAATGATAGGTAAAATATTCATATACATAGCATTTGCGATGAGTTTTGCGTCAATGCTGGGATTTTTTGCAGTTCATAAGGAAAAAGAAAAATATTTAAAGATATCCAGGCTTTTATTTCTTGGCGGTGTAGCATTTGTTATTGCGGCATCAGCCCTCCAGATGTACAATATACTCACCCACCAATTTCAATATTCATACGTATGGCAGCAGAGCAACAGGGAGCTTGAGCTGGGGCTTTTAATGTCCACTTTTTATTCGGGACAGGAAGGAAGCTTTATGTTGTGGACCCTGATGACCGGTGTGATCGGAATTTTCCTTTTAAGGTACGTTTCCAAAGGTGACAGGCTTGAGCCGCAGGTAATGAGCGTATATGCACTTGTGATCGCATTCCTTACATTCATAATGATATTGAAGTCACCATTTAATTATGTATGGGAGACTTTTCCGGAGGTGCAGGCTGGATTCATTCCTCAGGACGGCAGGGGGCTTAACCCGCTGCTGCAGAATTTCTGGATGCAGATACATCCCCCGACATTGTTCGTTGGATTTTCGGCAATGGCAGTACCATTTTGTTTCGCGATAGCCACCCTGATGAAAAATAAATACGATGAGTGGATAAAGTTCTCGATGCCCTGGCTATTATTCGCGGGGGGGATCTTAGGTCTCGGAATAATGATGGGCGGATACTGGGCATACGGAGTGCTGGGCTGGGGCGGTTACTGGGCGTGGGACCCGGTTGAGAATTCATCGCTGATACCGTGGATAGTGATAGTTGCCGCGGTTCATACATTCCTTGCTCAGAAACGAACCGGCGGATATAAGAAAACAAATCTGATCCTTTGTATACTTGCGTATCTGCTTGTGCTGTATTCCACGTTCCTCACACGAAGCGGTGTGTTGGGAGACTCTTCGGTGCATTCTTTTGTAGATCCGGGCTGGATGGTTTACTGGTCGCTTGTGGCATTCATCAGCGTATTTTTGGTTATTTCGATACTCGCAATAGTATTCAGACTCAAGGAATTACGCAGCCTTTCTCCGGGTGAGAGCAATTTGCTTTCGAGAGAGTCTGCTTTATTCGTTGGAGCTCTGACATTATGCGCGGCGGCAATAGTTATTTTTGCGGGTACGAGCTGGCCGATATTGAAAGAGGGCACGATAGACCAGGATTTTTACAATAGAATGAACCTGCCCATAGCCATACTCATTGCATTCATTAACGGGTTCAGTCTTCTATTAAAATGGAAGACGACTGACGAAAAATATTTCTTCAGAGGACTGCTCTTTCCATTGTTGCTGGCTATCATAGTAACGATAGGTCTTGTGATCATTGGAGTGCAGGATTTCTTATTCGGGTTGTTTGCTCTTGCGTCGCTTTTTGCATTCTTTGTGAATGGTGAAATGCTGGTCAGCACTTTCATCCGCAAAAAACGTGTTAGCGGGGCATTTACCGCTCACGTGGGAATAGCGCTTTTATTCCTCGGTGTAATCGCGTCCGCCAGGTACAGTGAAGAGGTTAATCTCACACTTCCATTGAATCAGCCGGCTGAAGCATTCGGATACAGGATGACGTATGTAGGCGCTACGGAGTATGAAGACCCCAATAATGAAACCGACACGAAGTATCATTTTAACATAATGCTTGAGCGGGATGGAAAACAAATGCTGCTCAAGCCTATTATGTATTTCAGCCAGTTTAACGAAGGGGTGATAAAAAATCCCGACATAGCAAATTTTGTAACGAGGGATCTATACCTCTCTCCAATGGGCCTTGTCGAGCCGGAAATATTCGGCGCAGAAGATATATTTGAATTTAAGAAAGGCGAAACAAAAAAGATCGGCGGACTGGACGTCGAATTCATTGACTTCGATTTTGGCGGCATTACGATGGGCGGCCAGGAAGTCCAGAGCGGAAACTTTACGGTCGGCGCGAAGATCAAGGTATCGGACGGAAAGTTTACAGAAACATTACTTCCAAAGATCAAATATACCGAAGGCAATCCCGAATTCCAGGTTGCCGGAATGTCCGGAAAAGAGCACATACGGTTTTATCTTGCTAAAATGAATGTGACAAATCCGGGACAGGACGACGGAGCTACCGCGTCCATTGCAGTCGTAAACACGAACGAAAAGGATGACCCACAGGTTGGCACTGAATCCCTGGTCATTACTGCTTCAATTAAACCCTTCATAAATGTCCTTTGGGCAGGTACTGTTATAATGGTACTTGGCTTCTTTATTTCCATCATAAGACGCCGCAAAGAGCTAAAAATCTAAGTAAAATTACGTCTTTTTTCAGAGCAAAATTTTTTTGTTTTTCTGCTTGTTTATATCGTATATTTTAAGTAAGTTGTTAGGTGTTCATTCTAACCTATTTATCTAAATAGTAGTTAGGAAAGTGAGTAAATACTCTAATTATTCACACTCACACTAATCTTCACTTATTTGGGAGTTTGCAAAACAAAAGTTTGTACTCGTTCTTTTAATCTAGTAAAACCTCCCTTAAGTTATGCTTGGGTTTCCTCAGAAGTGGGGAAACCTTTTTTATTTTGTATTAATTATAAAGTTATATATTTTAAATTAAATGAAGTACAGCATAACTTTCATAATAATGTTGTTTTTTGCCTGTTTTTGGGATATTTCCGCCCAGGCAAAGATTGACGAAATATCCTTCCACGGCAACAGCCGGTTTAGCAAGTCTGAACTGACTAATTTCATGGTCACCCGGGAGGATCTCGACCTAAATCCCGCCCAGCTGGACCTGGATCTCATATCGATAAGACAAAGCTACAAGAAAAACGGCTACTTATTTGCTCAGATAGACAGTGCGCTGGTAAATTATACTTTAGATTCATCCTACGCCAGCATAGAAATTTACCTGGATGAAGGTGATCAGGTGGAGGTCGGTAGAATTGACTTAAGGGGGAACAACAGGTTTTCCACGTCGCTGCTGCTGGAATTATTTGAGACAGAGCCCGGTGATGTACTTAATGAGGGAACACTCAATACGGACATTTCTGAACTGCTGGCATTTTATGAATCTAACGGGATGCCCTTTGCAAAAGCTTCCGTTACCGGAGTTTCCATTTATGATGAGGGTACCCGGAAGAAACTTGCTGTCGAAATAGACATAGATGAAAACTCCGAGATAATCATAGACGAAGTAAAGATCAGGGGCAATGAAATTACAAACAATGAAGTTATTACGAGGGAATTAAAGCTTCCCAAAGATAAAAAGATCACAAACCAGACATTAGACGACATCAAAGACAGGCTGGAAAAGCTTGATATATTCAGCGAAGTAAAGACTCCAAAGATCTATACAGTAAAAGGGGAGGAAAGGTCAGGATTATTAATAGAAGTGGTGGAGGGTAATACCAGCACCTTTGACGGCATAATAGGGTATGTTCCACCGCAGGAAGGAGAGGAGGACGGTTACTTTACGGGGCTGGTGAATCTTTCCTTCAGGAATCTATTCGGTACGGGCAGGAAGATAGACGCAAGATGGCAGCAGGAAGTCAGGGAGACACAGGAGCTTCAGTTTAAGTATTATGAGCCTTATATATTTAATTATCCGGTAAGCATCGGAGTTGGATTTTTGCAACGGATACAGGACAGTACTTATACGAGAAGAAACTTTGATCTGCGTGGAGATTACATTCTCTCTGAAAAATTCACGATATCAGGGCTGGTCGGCTACGACAGGGTGATACCTGCAGATGGAGAAAATAATGTTCTGATCATAGCAGACTCAAGGATATTTCTATCAGGTGTAGAGATATTATTTGATAACCGGGATGACGTATATTTCCCGACATCAGGTCAGCTGTACAGGACAACCTATACATACGGCGATAAGAAGATATTTAATCCGGATGAACTCGGACCGCTGGGATACAAAGACAATTATTCGCTGCAAAGATATTCTTTGTCTTTGAATAATTATTTTTCCTTTTTCAAAAGAACTGCATTGGTAGTAAGAGTTTTCGGGGGTGAAGTCAGAGGTGACCGGCTGGAAGAATCAGACCTGTTCAGGCTTGGCGGTAATACGACTGTGCGGGGATACCGGGAGGAGCAGTTCCTCGCATCCCGTCTGGCATACTCGAATGTGGAGATGAGGCTCGCTTTGACGAGACGTAATTATTTATTCGCGTTTTATGATTTTGGTTACTTTGAGCGTCCGGCAGACGAGCTGAATAACTTCCCCGGACAGAATGAATTCATATACGGATACGGCGCAGGTATAACCATAGAAACGGCGCTGGGACAGATAGGGGTGAGCTATGCTCTTGGAAAGGGTGACGGGATCTTAGATGGTAAGATACACTTTGGATTGGTGAATAGCTTTTAGTACAATAAGTATAGATTTATTTAATTAAAACCATTTTTTTTGTATCAGAATAGCCTTCGGCATTAAGTTTATAATAATATATTCCTGAATTAAGGTTACCCGCATTGAAATTAACTTCATACTTACCCTGACTTATCTTATCATTTACAAAGGTCTTT
>JAEYVS010000079.1 GCA_023429265.1 Bacteroidota bacterium
CTGAACCACTTGAAGCGTAGTAAATTGAATCGTATGCAACTGTATTAGAGGAAACAGATCTTCTATTAGGTGAGAGATTCCAGGTATTATCGAGGAAGTCTCCCGGAGCCTGCCAAATTATTGGCGAAGCTGAATATATAGGAGCGTTTGCTCGGGCAGATCTCATATAAGCAGAGCCATTAAAATTAAGCGATGACACCACCTGAGCATGCGCAAAGAATGAGACATCATCGGTTCTTCCATCAAATCCATATACTGCGGCATCCCCTAATAACGGATTATTGCTATATGTAATACCAAGATGCATAAACCTTTTAATTTCCTGCGGAGTGCGGATCTTTTCACCCCAAATCCTAACTTCGTCAAGCTGACCCTTAAGCTCAGAGTTTGCAATTGAGGCTGACTTTCCGATAAATAAGCTGTCTGTTGGAAGCCCTTCAATACCGGCCGGAGTAAACATCTGAGACTTAACATTCTCCCCATTAACATAAAGCTTCATTTCCCCGGTCTGTCCGTTATATGTGCCGGCTATGTGATTCCAGCTAAATGGGTCTGCTACTTTGTATTCAACGGAATTGATGGATCCTGCATTAACACTAAAGACCGCCGTAGAGTCATTCTTCATAAACATTCTGTAAGAGAAAGCAGATGCATTTCCTTTTGAAACTATTTCCTGGGCTGCGCTATGAGGACCATTGAGCCCAAGCTTAACCCAGCCTTCAACAGAAACGGAGGAGTTTGCTTCGAATTTATTATTAGGAGGAGCTGCACAATATGAGCCTGTTCCTTCAAGTACCAGTGATGAGTTGAACGTAGTATTTTTAGAAACTTCGTTATTAAAATCCTTTAGAGTAACATTTGCCACACCGCCTCCATTAAAGAAGTAACCCGCTTCATCGTAAACAAATCCATTATCTATGGCATCAAAACGATATGAAACACCAAGTTTTTTATATGTACCTGTAGGTACCTGGGCTGCAAGAGACATATACATATCTCTGTGGATATTGAAAGATGATCTTGCTTCAGTCCATATTCTAACATCATCGAGCATTCCTTTTAAGGAATGGAAAACAGAACCTTCGTGCCATACACCACCTACATATGCATTCGAGCCGTGAGGAGGAATAACACCCGGGCTGGTGAGCGTATTTTTCAGCTGGCCATTGTAATAAACTTTTACAGTCGTTCCGTCATAAGTCGCAGCAAGGTGAGTCCATTGTTCGACAGGAAAAGCTTCCAGCAAAGCGGTGGAAGTTGCACTGTGAGTAAAAGTTACATTACCGCTTCCGTTTATGGCAAGCTGAATACCGGCTTTGTCATGATAAATGATGCTTGTTTTACCCTGTACAAATTCATAGTACACCCAGGCTTCAATTGTGTATCCATTTTTCAGGTCATTGTCGGCATTTGTATAGCAAGATAGATAGCTGGTAGAGCCATTAAAGACACCTGCCTTATTTGTAACGTATTGCGCTTGTAAAGAGCTGCTGAGAGTAATCAGCATTAATACTGTGAAAATTATTTTTGATATTGTTTTCATTCCCGTAATTATTTGTGTGTTTTCTTTTTTGTGAATTAGTTTTTTAAAAGTGAATTCCATGGAATCGATGACTCTGAGTAATAGCCCGGAAGGAAAGCGCTTAGCGGCTGCTTCGCGGATAATCCTTCTTTTGTAAGGTCATCAAATCGAACCACTACGAGGCCTTCTTTAGAATCGAACTTCGTGTGCATATTATCTTTAATTTCAGAAGCTGTTCTTTCTGTATTTGTCCATACTCTTAAATCGCTTATTTCACCGTTGAAGTATGTATCTGCTCCATACTGCTTTCCTGACTTTCCCACATATAAAGTATCACTTCCGAAGTCAAGTATTTCAGCAGGAGCTTTTTCAATTGTTTCTGAAAGTATACCATTCAGATAGATCTTCATTTTTCCTGTGTAAGAATTATAAGTGGCTGCCACGTGATTCCACTCGGACGGATCCTCAATCTTAGTTTTAATGACATAATCCTTTCCTGTATTCACAGCGAAAGTAAGCTCATTGTTTTTAATGTAAAGCCTGTAAGTGTATGAACCTTCGCTGCTTCTTTCAATTATTCCGCTTTGTTCGTCATTATTATTTGACTTAACCCATGCTTCAATTGTAATTGATTTGCCTGACATAAGCTCTTTAGTGTATGGCTTACTGAAATATGTCGAAGAACCGTTCAGTGTCAGCGCTGATGCTGATTTATTAGTAGAGTGAACTTCTGCCGCAGTATTTGATTTTGCGCTTATTATTACTACTACTGCCATTATTAGAACCGGGAAGATAATTTTAGATATTGTTTTCATTTTCATTTTTCCTTTTACTCTTTGCGGAGACCGGCTTTCACCGGTCCCCTTGCACAGAGCTTTATTTTACCAGAGACATTTTTTTAATTTCAGAAAAACCTTCAGTTTGTAATTTATAGAAGTACACACCTGAAGGAAGAGAGGAAGCGTCGAATGTTGCTGTATAGCTTCCTGCGTTAAGATTACCGTTCATTAAAGTCGCTACTTCTTTTCCGAGCATGTCATAAACTTTAAGCGATGTCATACCGGATTTTGTAATTGAGAAGTTAATCGATGTTGATGGGTTGAACGGATTAGGATAATTCTGCTCGAGCTTATAGCTATCTGCTAACTGTGAATTCTGAGAAATAGATGTTGTGAAGTTAGTCACATAGCTAGCAGACTTCAGATTAAACATAGCGCTTTGTATGTAAGAAATTCCAAAGATAGGGAATTTCTTTCCACTCACATACCAGGAGTATGAAGTATTTACAGATGAAGTAACAAACGGCATTCCACCAATAAGCATTGTATCAGTATTGTTAGTCACTGTTTTAATTCTCAGAGCATTCGGATATGTACCTGAAGGAAGAGTAATTGTACCCCAGGCATCAGCTGTCATAGTAACTGTTCCGGAAGAGCGGACTTCAGTATCTTCGATCATAAAAGTTGATTTATAAGTATCGCTGAATGTTGAATTGAATGAGAAAGGATACTGCATTAGCTTTTGCATGTCCGAGTAAGTACGTATCATGTCATTACTGTACATTCCCATAGCGAAGTAAGAATTGTTTTCTTCCTTCATATATGTCCAGCTGCCATCGATCTCCTGCACTAATGTAGCACCGGGGAAATTGCTGCTTCCGCTTCCACTGGAAGGGGTTTTGAACACAACAGATAACGGACTACCCAGCTCTGTCAAATTTGTGAAATTCCAGGTTTGGTTCGGGCCTGAATTTCCTTCGTTTAATTCGATTGTATCCACAGCAACTGTCGTATAGCCGTCATTTACTGCTATTTTGTAGGAATTATCGATCGTAATCTGAGCATTTCCGTCAGAAAGACCGAACTGGATAAGGATAATTGTTAAAAATGTTGTAAAAAGTGCTTTTTTGAAGAAATTTTCGAGATTTAGTGATTGTGTTTTCATTTTGTTTTTGTTCTTTATTTTTTGAATTAAATTCTTTTCACATTAACTGATACAAATATGCCTTAGAAAAAATGGCTTTCAAAAGAAAAATGAGGGGTGATGTAGTACATGCAATTGGGATAAAATTTTAGTAAAACCTTAAAAATGAGGTAGATTTTGAGGTTTTCTTTTGGCAAATTGTAGTACAAGGGGTATTGGAGAGGGTTTTGTAGTACAGGGGAAATTCCATCTAATTCCATAAAATTTCTATGAGGTTACCGGCTAAAGCCGATTACTATTAATTTTTTCTCCACGAGCTAAAGCTCGTGGCAATTCAAGCAATCAGAAATTTCGATCATATGAAGAAGACTAAATTAATTCAGATACTGGAGACTTTGAGCGACGAGGAGATGAAGCATCTGGGAAGCTTTGTCAGGTGTGGTATGTTTAACAGCAGGAGCGTGAAGGTGGTGGAGCTGCTGGATGCGATTGCGGAGTATTATCCGGGTTTTGAGGATGAGGATTTTACGAAGGAGAATTTGTGGGGATTGATATATCCGGAGAAGAAGTATAATGATGTTGTGATGCGGAACTTGATATCTGATCTGTACGGACTGGTGAAGAAATTCCTTATGCATTTAAATCTCAGCCGGGATCCATACGAAGCCAATAAAGCATTATGTCACGAGCTTTTTTCGAGGGGGCTTCCGGAAATGACATTGAAAGAGGTGGAGAAAGCTGAGAAGTTCATTCACGACAACTACAGAGAAGCTGACGGAAAGTATTATGATCTTTACATACTGGACTGTATTTCAACGTACATAAGAAGCAGGGACCTGCAATACCAGGATTACTCGCACGCCCAGGACAAGATAATGCTTCTGGTGCATTATTTCATCAAAGAGATGATGGCGTATTATAAAAACTACACCACACTGAAGACTTACATAAACTCCGAGTATGACATGATGCTTTTTGATGAGCTGATGACATTCGCGGATATGAACTATAGCAAGCTTGATACTGCGGTACAGCTAATTTTTAATACCACAGTCATTTTAATTTATCCTCACAGAGAGGATGTTTTTGAAAAGACACTGGAACTGGTAAAAGAAAAGGGGATGGAGACAGACAGAATGTCTCATTTCAACATCCTGATTTCCCTGGAAAACTATTGCATAAACAGATATAACTCCGGGAACTATGAATACCTATACAAGCTCCGTGAGATACACATGGAGCAGGTTAAGCACGGCCTGCTCGGCGCGGCACATAGCGATGGAATACAAGAATCTACTTTTACCAACGTGGTAAAAACAGCCATACGTTGCAGGGAATTTGACTGGACTGAGAAATTCATCCGGGATCATATCCATCAAATGAAGGAAAACCAGGGAGACATGCTTAATTATTACCTGGCATACCTTAGTCATAGCCGGGGGAATAATGAAAAAGCTCTAGAGTATCTCTCAAAGATGAAGGCTCAGGATCTAATGGAGAAAATTAACCTGAATAACCTTCAAATGAGAATATATTTTGACATGGGGTATTATGATAATGTATTGATGGCGGCGGAAAATTATAAGAAGTATTTCTCCGGTAATGCCAAGATATCGGATGTTCGTAAAGCGGGAAATAAAAACTTTATTTCTTTTACCTTAAAAGTATTGAGAGCAATTGAAAAGCAAGACAAAGATGCTCTTGGTGTGCTGGAAGGTAAAATAAAAGATACAAAGCCTGTTACCAGCAAAGACTGGCTGCTGGAAAAGATAACGCAAAATCTAAAATGAAAAAAACCAAACTTATAGGCCTTCTCGATACGTTTTCTGAAGAGGAGATGAAGCAATTTGACAGCTTCGTAAACTGCTATATGTTCAATCCCCGGAGTGTAAAGGTAGGTGAGCTGCTGAAGGTGATTGCTGAATATTACCCGGGATTTGAAGATGAAGGATTTACGAAGGAGATTGTGTGGAGCAGGCTTTACCCGGATAAGAAATATAATGATGTGGTAATGAGAAATCTTATTTCAGACCTGTATTCATTATTACGAAGGTTTTTGGCTCACTTGAAATTGGACCAGGATGAAGCAGAAATATCGAAGCAGCTTCTCGAGGAGATGTATTTCCGGGGAAAGCCCGAACTGGCGGAAAAGGAAGCAGACAGGCTGGAATCACTCTCATACAAGCATTTCAGAACAAACGGAAATGCATACATAAATTTATACGCTGCACAATGCCTGAGAAATGTAGTGAATTTGAAGGACTGGAAGTTCCACGATAAATCCTGGCAGGATGAGAAGATGATGTTCCTGATACATTTTTTTATGAAGGAAATGATCGGTTATTACCAGAATTATGTATCGCTAAAGACATTTGTAAAGTCGGAATATGACATGATGCTATTTGATGAGCTGATGACATTTGGTGACATGAACTATGATAAGCTGGATACGCAATTAAAACTGTTATTTAATTCGACGGTGATACTGGTGTATCCGCACAGGGAGGATGTATTTGACAAGACGCTCGCTCTTTTGAAAGATAAGGGAGGCGAGATCGAAAAGCTGACACATTACAATCTTTTGATATCAATGGCAAACTACTGTCTCACAAAGAGAAGAGAAGGTGATCTGAAATATAATTCTATGTTGAGAGAAATTCATTTAGAACAGGTGAAGTACAACCTGCTTGCCCCGGAGGAGAGGATGGAGATACACGAGCCGATATTCACTAACGTGGTCAGGACGGCACTTGATTCGGGCGAATATGACTGGGCTCAGAATTTCGTGCGGAAGAATTTTCACAGGATAGAGGAGAGGGGGAAGATAATGCTGCATTACTACCAGGCACTTCTATACCATTTCAAGGGTGAGAATGAAAAGGCGCTTGAGGAGATGTCAAAGGTAAAGGCGCTTGAGTTTACTGATAAAGTCATATTGAATAATTTGCAGATGAGGATATATTTTGACCTGGGATATTATGACAGTGTACTCATAGCGGCTGAAAATTACAGGAAGTTCTTTAAAGGGAACAAGAAACTTTCTGAGGATAGAAAAAAGGGAAACGAGAACTTCATAGACTATACACTAAAGATACTCAGAGCGAAAGAAAAAATGGATGGCGATGCTCTCGGAGTAATAAAAATGAAACTCGAGAAGACAACAGATATTACCGAGAGGGAATGGCTGATAAGCAAGACTAATGTTTAATCCTGCCGCTTAATCTTGCTGTTCTTCTCGTTTAAATACGGCAGTTACAACTTTACCTGAATAAAGATAAAGCATATCATTTTCTTTCGTCCAGCTATCGGCGGACGTCAATGCTCTAAGAAATTTACCTTCGTCACCCTTGGTACATGCCATCTTTGTCGTGGTAATGTTATTGAAGTATATGCTTGTATTAGTTGCATGAACTATCCCCTTCATTGTATTGCACCCTGTATTCCCGTCGAATACTGTCGCATTAACTTTCATCACGATCCAGGGAGCAGACAGGGTATAGTCCGTATTGGTGACGGACTGTCCACCGATGTTTACTGCGACCCATTTGATATTGCTGAGGGAAGCCTCACTGCCGATAGTATTTTCCTTTCCTGATGAGCAGGAAATGATTATCACAGGGATAATGAGTAATATCAAATATGTAAATTTATCCATATTGAGTCTTTTTAAAGACAGGCAGAACCTAACTATTGACTCTGCCTGTCAGATTGAAAGGGAGATAAAAAATTCTTAAAGTTTATTACAACAAGTTATTTAACTAACAGCATCTTCTTTGTTTGAATAAAGTTACCGTTTTGCATTTTATAGAAGTACATTCCCGATGCAAAAGCAGAACCGTCGAGAGTATATTCGTATGAACCTGCTGCAAGCTGTTCGTTTACAAGTGTTGCCACTTCCCTTCCCGTAATGTCATAAATGCTTAAGATTGTGTTACCATTTGCTCCGGAAGGTACATCAAACCTGATTTTCGTGGTTGGATTGAATGGATTCGGAAAATTCTGTGAAAGTGAATACTCTACCGGGACTTCGGATGTAATATTTTGTACCCCGGTAGTTCCCACATTAAAATTCGTTTCGTAGGTTACGCCGTTAAATACTGCTCTAAATGTATATTCCCCTAACGGAGCATTAGCAGGAATGATCTTCCACCAGTACCAGTACGAAGAGCTGTAATATTGCTGACTCGAAAAGGACCAGCTATCCCATACAGTATTATTAGGGTACTGGATTGTCAGTTGAGTCGGCATACCTACCGGCTGATCAGCAAAGTAAGGAATGAAGTATATTGAGTCGCCGCGATTAAAATTCGTCTGGTAATTCGGATTTTCCTGAGTAGGACAGGTAGGAAATACCGGAGGTCTTGCATGAGTTTTCAGAGAATTAATTCTAGGATCAACATACGGTCTCTGATTAGCCCACCAGGTTTGTGCATTAAGTGAGTTACACGTTCCCTGGTAAGGATCTATAAGCTGGTTAGATGAATTATACACTTCGAGATGCAGGTGTGGACCGGTTGAATTTCCGGAGCTTCCCATAATACCGAGGTATTCTCCTTCTGCAACAGTTTCACCAACTCCTTTAGATGTAAGAGAATTCTTTTTCAGGTGTCCGTACCAGGCAATGGAATTATCTGCGTGACGAATATATACAGCGTTCCAGATATTGTTATTGAAGGTACAGCTTCTGTCGAACTGTCCGTCATTTTTATAAATGATCGTACCCGGAGCTCCTGCAACAATTTCCACCTGATCGTGATCCATTTTAAACCATCCAAAAGGCCATGAGTAATAATCAGTGCCTTTGTGTCCGTTATAGGTTCTCTGTCCGCAATTGTAATCCAGGAGAGCAGAGGTATTGTTTTGATCTACGTAATTTGAAATGCCATAAAAACCCGGATCGGTTAAGTTAGAAGATTTTTTCATAGGGAGAGAGAAAGCTACGATTGCATTCGGGTCATCGGTAAGTTTTCCTTCTCGCTTTAGTCTTTCGGTATTCTCGTTAATTTTTTCCCATATCCCGACACGGTCTGCATCGGTGAGGCATTCTGTGTGTTCAAACATAAACTCTCCGCCTCCAAGTGTTTCCTCTATCCCAGGTTCATCATTAGAATTAAATCCTGATAATGCAAACCCAATGACAGCAGTAAGAAGTAATACGCTAAACAAATGGTTTATTTTTTTCATAAGTAAAGTTTGTATGGTTTTATATTTATAAACTCTTTGTAAAAGAAATACCCCCGGACATATCAAAGTTTGTTTGGCGAAACGAACTTAAGATAGGATACTTACCGGGGGTAAGAAAATCTATATAATGAGTAATTCGTTTCGCCTAACCATAAACTACAGAAAAGGCTTTTGTTTTCAAAATAAATATTTTGGTAGATTTAGAAAGGATAGGATGGTTACAAGTAATTTACATTAAGATAATCCATTGATTTTTCAA
>JAEYVS010000101.1 GCA_023429265.1 Bacteroidota bacterium
AATAACAGAGGTAGTAAGTGATCTTTTCATTATTCTTACCCTTAATTTTAGTTAAAATTATGCATAATTAAATGGTTTTAGGGGGAGCTATTTAAAATTAATCATTTTAAATATAATATCAAATTGAATTTTTGAATTCTATTATTTCCCCCCTCTTTCTATCTTTAATAACCCCTCTAATAATGCTATATTTACCATTATTTTAAGATTATGAGATATTTGCTTTTAGGCGATTCGGTACAGATAAAGGAGTTAAATGAGACCATTAAGCAGGTCGCGCCGACAAATATCAGTGTTCTTATTACAGGTGAGAGCGGCACCGGCAAGGAAGTCGCCGCGAATGCGATATATAAGCAGAGTTCGAGAAAGGATAAGCCTCTCATTACCGTGAACTGTGGCGCAATACCGGAGGGAATAATCGAGAGCGAGCTATTCGGACACGAAAAAGGAGCATTCACAGGAGCTATCGACAGTCGGGAGGGGTATTTTGAAATGGCAGATAAGGGTACCATCTTCCTGGACGAGATCGGTGAAATGCCATTATTGACACAAGTGAAACTATTACGGGTGCTTGAATCAGGTGAGTTTATGCGTGTAGGCGGCAATAAGAAGATCAAAGTTGACGTGCGTGTCATAGCGGCTACGAATAAAGACCTCTCGAAAGAAGTTCTTAATAAGAATTTCAGGGAGGATCTTTATTTCAGGTTAAAATCGATTAACCTGCACATTCCTCCTCTCAGGGAAAGAAAAGCGGACATCGTAGTTTTATTCGATCACTTTGTAAATTCATTCTGCAGAGAGAATAGCGTTGTCTTTCACGGCATCGATGAAAATGCAATGGATTACCTGATAAATTACCATTGGCCCGGTAATGCCAGGGAGCTGAAAAATTTTATAGAGAGCGTGATAGTGCTTAATCCGGATGTAAAACTTACTCTGGATATCGTCAGGAGGCATTTACAGCCCGCCCGTGACGAAAGTTCTACGCTCCCGGCGCTTACTGTGAGCAAAAACCCCGACTTTAACGAATTGCGGGGAAATGAGCTTTTGATACGGGCGCTGGCGGAAATAAAGTCCGACATAATAGACCTGAGAAATCACGTTTACAGGCTTGAATCAAGCAACGGAAAGCAGCAGGATAAGTATGATTTTGTAATACCGCGCGAAAAGATGACTGAGATGGATTTTGATGAGATAGAGCGGGAGGTACTCGTTTATCTGCTTAAAGAAAATCACTGGAATGTGTCAAAGGTATCGGATATTTTGAAGCAGTCGCCCCGTAACATATACAGAAAGATCAGTAAATATCACATTAGAGAGGAAGATCATAATTAAGATGAAAAGATACGTACTACTCATATTATTGTCATTAATGGTTTTTTCGGGATGCAATTACGGATTCCGCGGGAAAAATCCCCCGCCGGGAATAAGCACGCTTAACATTCCATTATTCGAGAATACAAGCGGTTTTGCTGAATCCGATATCCGTGAGAAATTCACCGAGTCACTGAAAAACAAGATCGTATCCGATAATACTTTTCTGCTGACCGATAAGGAGCAGGCTGACGGAATGCTGACCTGTAATATTGCCACGGTAACAGATGAACCACTGGTTATATCAGGAAATGAACAGGTATCAAAACGGAAGATTACCATAACAATTAGTGTTGACTTCCAGAACCTAAAGACAACAAAGCAAATATGGCAGAGAAATTTCGTAAATTACGGTGAGTACAATTCTTCTTCAGGAAGTTTCTCCGAACGGCTTGTCGGTGTAAACGAAGCAATTGAAAAAATCACCGAAGACATTATCAACGACTTAACTTCAAACTGGTAGAAGTATCATAATGCAGATAGAAAGCATAATCCTCATTACATACATTACATCTCTTACTATTCTTTTCCTGTTCGGAGCTCACGGATACACAATGATATACTATTACTTCCGGACATTCAAACAACGCACCGATGACCTTTCACTCGAAGATCTGCATTTAAAAGAGTACCCTGTAGTCACCATTCAGCTCCCTATGTTTAATGAGAGATATGTTTCCACCCGCCTGGTTGACTGCTGTATGAGGATCGAATACCCAAAGGATAAGCTGGAATTTCAGGTACTCGATGATTCTACGGATGATACTACGGAAATAATTCAAAATCACATCCAGAAATACATCGACCAGGGATATGACATAAAGCTCATACACAGAACAGACAGGTCGGGTTATAAAGCCGGAGCCTTAAAAGAGGGCTTGAAAACCGCTCGCGGAGAATATGTAGCAATTTTTGATGCTGATTTTATTCCGAGAAAAAAATTCTTATTAAGAACGCTCCCCTATTTCTTTAAGATTGAAAAGCTGGGACTTGTTCAAACGCGATGGGAGCACCTGAACCGTGAGTACTCTCTCATCACAAAGACCCAGGCAATGGCTCTCGACGGACATTTTGTCATCGAGCAGGCAGTCCGGAACAGGGCAGGGTTTTTCATCAATTTTAACGGAACCGCGGGCATCTGGAAAAAAGAATGCATAATCGACGCGGGAAACTGGGAAGCTGACACGCTTACAGAAGACCTCGACCTCTCATACAGAGCGCAAATGAAGGGATGGAAATTTAAATATCTCATAAACTTTACCTCTCCTGCCGAGCTTCCGGCTGAGATTAATTCCCTGAAGTCGCAGCAGTTCAGGTGGACCAAGGGAGCTATTGAGACTGCAAAGAAAATATTTCCGCGCGTGATCAAATCCAAAATGCCATTCGGAGAAAAAGTACAGTCATTTGTCCATTTATGGAGCAATCTTGCCTATCCGTTTATTCTAATATGCGCTATATTAACAGTACCGGTGCTTCTGATAAAGCTTGCAGGTCATTACGATAATGTATACAAATTCATGTCGGTCTTTGTATTCGCATTCATAGGTTCATTTTTATTTTACCTCTATTCTCAAAAAGACGTTTACACTGACTGGCAAAAACGCATTATTTATTTCCCTTTGTTTCTTGCAGGCAGCATGGGTCTTTCGGTAAACAACACCAGAGCAGTTTTTGAGGGTCTATTTGGAAAGAAAAGTGAATTTGTACGCACTCCGAAGTTCAACATTAAGGCTGCCGGTGATAAATGGATGGATAAGTCATACCAGATGAAAAAGATTCCCTTCACCTCATACATAGAAGGATTTCTGGCTTTATACTGCGGGTCCGGCGTGGTCATCGCAATTGCAAATGCTCAGATTGCCGCAGTACCTTTCCAGCTTATGTTCACTGCAGGGTTTGGAATGATGGCGGTATTATCAATACGACAGGTGGTAATGACAAATAAAGCGATATCCCGGAAAATGAAACTTGCTCAGAGCCATGGATAATCTCAATGCCTACATAGATAATCTCAAGCGTTCGCTGAATGAAAAGATGTTCTCACCGGTATTCATAAGATTAGCTAATGTATATTTCCTCAATAAGCAATATGAGTCCTGTATCAACGTCTGCAAGACAGGTTTACTGATATATCCGGATTACCTTACACCGAAAGTATTGATACTGCGTTCGTTATTAAAGTTGGGCCATATAGACGAAGCCGAAAAATACTTCAATGAGATTGAGAGTAAGATCATTCATATGCCTATTCATTCAAAGTTTAAAGAAAGTCTAACCCGGCTAAAGCAGGAGCCTAACCAGGAGAGGATTTTTTATAATTTTACAAAATCTCCCAAACTTAAATTCGAAGACAATAGAGAATCACTTCTGTCAGTCTTCGGGAAATCAAAGCCAAAGACTGTCAAAGATGACTCTCCCGATCCGGAAAAGCTTGAAGAAAAACTTAATGAGGAAACTTTTACCAATATCCTTTCCAAATTTATGGAGCTTGAGTTAAGTGGAAAGGACATCGTTTCCGAGAAAAGTTCGAGCAGCAGTAATGCGGATAAGGAATTGTTTGGAAAGATAAAAATTGTTACAGAAACCTTAGCAGACATTTATGCTCAGCAGGGTAATTTTAAAGAAGCATTTAACGCGTACAATTTACTGTTAAGGGCAGGTTCTCACAATAAAAAGCGGATCGAAACTAAACTTCTCGAACTCGAACGCATCAGCTTTCAGTCCGAGGATCACTGACCTAAATCATCCGGCAGCCCCGGCTTAACATTCACCACCTTTTCTCTCATCATAATCACCGCCCCGGCTTTAGCGCCTTTAGGTTTTTTCACGAATTTCTTTTCGCAATATGCCACGGGTATCATTGATGCATTCCTTGCCTTGCTGTAGTACGCGCTAATGGCTGCAGCTTTCTTAATGATATCCTTATTTACATCATCTTTCTTACCTGCGACCTTTAAAACGGTATGCGAGCCGCTGGAGCCTCTAACGTGAAACCATAGGTCGTGAGGAGCGGCATATTTTGTTGTTAATAGATCATTAGCCTTGCTGTCCTTACCTACCCATACTTCATACTTATCGCTTAATACAAATTTCCTGAAACGGCTTGTTTCATCCGGTTTTCCTTCTTTTATTGCTTCCTTTTCCAGTTTCTTTATGTCTTTAAAATCCTCGATACTTTCAAGTTCATTCATTTCCTTTGTCAGTTTTTCTTTCTCACGCTCAAATACTTTCACCTTTCTCTCGATTTCTGAAATTGCATTTTTTTGTTTTTTGTACTTATCGTAATAATAATTCGCGTTCTCAGCCGGGGTCAGGTCCTTCTTCAGTTTTATTTTAATCTTTCCGGTCGATGCCGGGTCATCCAGTTCCAGGTACTCATCCCCTTCATTTATTGAAACTAGATTAGCTAAAATCAGATCACCGTGAATTTTATGTCTTTCAGCCTGCTTAAACTCCTCGATAGTTGAATTCAGATTTTTAATGTTTCCTTCTATGTTGGCAATTTCTTTTTTGAGTTTGCTGATTTTACTGCCGAGAACATCCTTAGTCTTGTCCTCTTTGTATCTGAACCGGTTTTGATATTCGATCATACTATTAATATTGTCGAATTCCAATTTTCCATATCCTTTTATATGCTCCAGTTCCATAAGGGATGTTTTGATATCATCTTCCTTACTGTAGAATATATATTTCGGTGCAGTCAGATTTTTGCTTAAGGTCTCAAATTCTTCCTTAATAAGCCCTTCATTGCCTTCAACATTGTCATCTTCATTCAATCCAACCCTGAATAGAACTTCCTTCTGATACAAATTCCCAAATTCGCTGAAATTTTGCTTTACGTATTCCTTTACATTCCGGGGTTGATCTTTAAAGTGCTTTAGACGAGCCGGGAAGATTTCCTCAACACCCTTCTGTAATAATTCATTTCGTTCCTTAAAGGCATTCATTATTACGCCGTCTTTTACCAATAAGCAGTTATAATTACCGCGTATAAACGAGAACATAAGATGGTTTCCTCCATCGAGTTCCATATCGATTACCCGGTCCTCATTATACAATGCAGCTCCGGTAATCTTCATTCCTGTAAGCTCCGGGAAAAGTGCCGCGACATTCTTCTTTGCCCTGGAAAAACTCTCCCTCAGAAGTAAATATTCCGATTTTTTAGCAATGGAAAATTCAAGAAATGACACACTGTCTCCGCGCGTAAGTCCAAATACAAGCTTATCCTTCTCCTGGGTAAATGCTTCCTCGATGGTAAATCCCGTAAGATTTCCATTCAAAAAACCTGCCAATTCTTTTATGTGATAATAATTCTTGTCCATTAAAATAAACTAATACAATTAATAATCAAAGATGGCTTATATAAACAAAAAAACCAACTCCTAAACTACGGAATTGGTTTTTATGCTTATTAACCTAATACCTTTTAGCTTTCTTTTAGAGCCTCCGCTCCACCCACGATCTCAAGTATTTCCTTCGTAATTGCTGCCTGTCTTGCTCTATTGAACTGAAGTTTAAGTTCTATCAGGAGATCGTCTGCATTCTTTGTCGCGGTTTCCATGGCTGTCATTCTCGCACCCTGTTCTGCAGCATTAGACTCCAGTATGCCCTTCCAGAACTGTGTTGCTAGCTTCCTGGGAATAAGATCGTTCAATATCTTCTCTATGCTTGGCTCGTATATGTAATCAATGTTTGTTTTCTTTTCCGGCGTACCATCTTTACTTTCCTTTTTCTCAGTCAGCTTATCGCTCCCCAGCGGAAGGAATTGTTCCCTTGTTGGAACCTGCTTAACAACCGAATGAAACTCATTGAATATTACATCCACGTGATCCCATTTCTTATTCAGATATCCATTTACAAGCTCATTTACTATTTCCTGTGATCTCTCGACTCTAAGGTCATTAAACATATCGGATATCCCTCTTACCAGGTTATAATCTCTGACCTTAAAATAATCATTTGCTTTTCTGCCTACTGCAAATATCATAGTGTCTTTGCCTAATCCATTAATGTAGTTTGATGCAAATTTAAGCAGGTTTGAATTAAACGAACCGGCAAGCCCCCTATCGGAAGAGACTACTACAACAACTCTTTTGTGTACGGTCCTTTCTTCCATTAAAGGATTTACTATTTCGGTCGATGCGTCCACTAGGTGATTTAACAGCTCATTGATCTTGTTCGCGTATGGACGTGCCGTTGTAATTCGCTCCTGTGCGCGTCTTAGTTTCGCGGCAGCCACCATCTTCATTGCTTTGGTGATCTTCTGCGTGTTTCGTACCGCGCCAATCCTGCCTTTTATTTCTTTTAATGTAGCCAACTACTGTCCTTTATTTATGCTGTTTGACTTATTGCAGATAAAAATCGCTCAGTGAAATCCTTTAATACCGTATCGAGCTTTCCTCTCATCTCATCTGTCATTTCCTGTTTAGACTTAATGTCTGTCAATATCTCACTATGCATATTATCCATTTCAGACAGAAAATCAGATTCGTATTGTCTGACCTTTTCCACAGGAACCTCATCCAGATATCCCTGTGTACCTGCATAGAGGATTACAACCTGCTTTTCTACCGGCATCGGTGAATACTGTTTCTGCTTCAGGATTTCCACGAGTCTCTGCCCTCTCGTAAGCTGCTGAGTAGTAGCTTTATCCAGGTCAGAACCGAATTTCGCAAAAGCCTCAAGCTCTCTGTACTGCGCAAGGTCAAGCCTCATTGTACCCGCAACCTTCTTCATAGCTTTGATCTGAGCAGCTCCACCTACCCGTGATACCGAGATACCTACGTTGATAGCAGGTCTTACACCGGCGTTAAACAGGTTAGGCTCAAGATATATCTGCCCGTCTGTGATCGAGATCACATTTGTAGGAATGTAAGCTGATACGTCACCTTCCTGCGTTTCAATTACAGGAAGCGCTGTCAGGCTTCCGCCGCCTAGGTCCGCAGAAAGCTTAGATGCTCTCTCGAGCAGTCTTGAGTGAAGATAGAAAATGTCCCCCGGATAAGCTTCACGTCCCGGTGGCCTTCTTAATAAAAGTGAAACTTCTCTGTATGCTGCAGCCTGCTTTGATAGATCGTCATAGATCACAAGCGCGTGCTTTCCATTATCTCTGAAATACTCTCCAAGAGTTGCCCCTGAGTATGGCGCGATGAACTGCATCGGAGCCGGGTCGGAAGCTGTAGCTGAAATAACGGTTGTGTACTCCATTGCGCCTGCATCTTCAAGAGCTCTTACTACCTGAGCCACTGTCGAACCCTTTTGCCCGATGGCCACATATATGCAATATACGTCTGTATCTTTCTGATTAATGATTGTGTCGATGGCAACAGCTGTTTTACCTGTCTGCCTGTCACCGATGATAAGTTCTCTCTGCCCTCTTCCAATCGGAATCATAGCATCGACTGCTTTTAGTCCAGTCTGTAGAGGCTGATTTACCGGCGCTCTCTGAATAACACCAAGCGCTTTTCTTTCTATCGGGAGAAACTTGTCTGTCTTTATCTCGCCTTTTCCGTCTATAGGCTGTCCGAGAGGGTTAATTACCCTGCCGAGCATTGCCTCACCTACGGGCATCGAAGCAATTCTTCCGGTCCTCTTAACCGTGTCACCTTCTTTAACGAGTGATGAGTCACCGAAAAGAATACAACCAACGTTGTCTTCTTCGAGGTTAAGAGCGATACCTACTACGCCGTTAGGGAATTCGATAAGCTCACTTGCCATACACTTCGTAAGACCGTAAACTCTCGCTACCCCGTCACCAACGTATAGTACCGTACCTACTTCATATATGTCTAATTCCTTTTCAAATCCTGAGAGCTGCTTAAGCAGTATCGAGGAAACTTCATCGGATTTTACATCAACCATTGTTATTTACTCCTGTTGTTATTATAATTTTTAATTCAGGGCTATATCACCTTGTTTAAAACGCTTTCTAAGCACTTCGAGCTGGTGCCTTATACTGGCATCCAGTACAACATCCTTAATTTTTACTATGAATCCGCCAATAAGGTCCGGATCAACAGTAAATGAAGGTTTGCTGTTCAATTTTGTGTATGAATCTATCTTCTCTTTGATCTGTTTCTTCTCTTCATCGGAAAGCTCCATCGCGGAAGTGACTTCCACGGTAAGAACTCCCTCTTTCTCGTTCTTCAGCTCAAGGAAATTCGTCAGGATATCTACTATATGCTCATCCCTATGTCTTTCAATTAGAAGCAGCATTAGATTAAGCGTAAGCTGAGACACCTTCCCTTCGAATATCTCCTTTACAACCGATGTCTTCTTCACCTTGTCGATAATTGGACTTTCGAAGAAAAGCTCGAGATCGCGGTTTGATCTAATTGTCTTTAAAACCATATCCACGTCCTCAGAAAGCTTATCGACTTCTCCTATCGACTTAGCTTCATCATACATTGCATTGGAATATCTTCTCGAAATCCGTTCAAGCATTTTTTAATATTTGTGTTGTTTTAACAATTCTGCTTAATTCTTCGGTACCTTGGACAAAAACTCCTCGACAAGCTTTTTCTGCTTATCCTTGTCCAGTGTTTCCGAAATGATCTTTTCAGCAGCTTCGATCGCTAAGTCTGATATCTTATCTTTAAGATCGTCCATAGCTGAGTTCTTTTGCTGCTCGATCTCTGCTTTAGCCTGCTCGATTATTTTCTTCGAATCCTCGTTAGCCTTCTGTTTCAGTTCATCTCCCAGCTTGCTTGCCATTTCCTTTGCCTGGTTTATAATTTCCATTGACTTGGCATTGGCTTCAGCAAGATTCTTCTTATTCTGTTCGATCAGCTGCAGAGCTTCCTGGTTAAGCTTTTCAGCATTATCCAGGGAGTTCTTAATTGACTCTTCCCTCGAATTCAAAGCATTGAGGAGTGGTCCCCACGCTATCTTTCTCAATAATATGAGAAGAAGAACAAAGATGATGATCGTCCAGATTATGAGACCCGGATTGATCGATAGCAATGAAGGCTTCTCTCCCGTATCCTGCTGAAGGAATATGAGCAGATTGTTAAATAGTAAAGTCAGGTAATAAGCCATGATGGTCCTGATTTAAAATTGTTAGTAAATTATGTCGTTATCCGTCGTACGGCTTACTTAAGCGCAAGAAGGATACAGATAACAAGTCCGAACAGTGCAGCACCTTCGATAAGCGCAGCAGCAATGATCATCGATGTCCTTACTTCACCGGTTGCTTCAGGCTGTCTTCCTGTTGCTTCCATAGCTGAAGCAGCTAATTTACCGATACCTATTCCAGCACCGATAACTGTTAAACCTGCTCCGAGACCGGCTCCTAAAAATGCAAAATCCATTTTAAGTTCTCCTTTACCCCTGGTATTCCCGGGGAATTGTTAATTGTTTTATTGAATATTATAAATAAAAAACTCTTTAATGACCCCAGGCCAATAACCCCTTCAAGGATTAGTGATCCTGGTGAATTGCCATATTAATATATAGCGTGGCAAGCATCGTAAAGATGTATGCCTGCAGCAATGCAATAAATATCTCAAGCAAATAAATAAATAACGCAAACGGTACCGCTATCACAGCCCCCGCGTACGATAATATGAATATCAAACCTATCAGCGATAAAATGATGATCGAGCCTGCAGTGATATTTGCAAAAAGCCTCATTAATAGAGAGAAAGGCTTTGTGAATAGACCAATGAACTCAACAACGATCATAACAGGCAATACGAAGACCGGCACTCCCGGAGGAATAAGCCCCTTCATATATCCCCATACACCGTTCTTCTGCATACCCTTTATCTGCGTCAGAATGAAAACTATGATGGCAAGCGATGCCGTCACGTTAATATTCTTTGTAGGCTGAGCCATGAATGGGACCAGTCCGAGCAGGTTACAGAACATTATGAAGAAAAATAATGTAAGGAAGAATGGAAGCATCCTTAGACCTTCTTTACCCATATTCGGTACTACGATCTCATCCCGGATAAATACAACCAGCACCTCTATCAGATTTCCCAGACCCTTTGGATGCCTGTTTTTTGTATTTGCCCTTGCAGCCGTTCCCAGTAATACTATTAAAAGTATCGCCACAATAAACATCATAAATGTCATCTTTGTCGGGGAAAGGTCTATCTCAAAACCGCCTATGTTTATCGGTGGAAAATGTGGCATATACAGCTTGCCGAGGAAATAAAAATCTACGTAATGATGGTCTACTATCTTATCTATAATGTCGAGCTTCTCAGTCTCTTCTTTCTTTTCGACTGTGCTCGAAGTGGTGTCCTGTGCGAATAAGCTTCCCGCTGTCGGAGCAAAGCTCAACGCGGTAAAAGCGAATAATGTGATGAGTAATTTCTTCCCTAATGAATTCAAAAGACAGGTTAAATTATGCTTAAAGCTCAAATCCGGTATAATTAAAATTATTTTGTGATTTCTCCGCTTTCGGCGGAATCTCCGCTCGCTGCGGAATCTTTCTTCCCTTTGATAAACTTATCCTTATTGGGAAAGATATACATCATCTCGAGAAAAAGGAACAGGAAGTAATATATGAATAGCGACATTACAAAATTGACTTCCTCGAATTTAAAAAGTGCAAGACCTATTGCGACATACCCTGTCATTATCAGTATCCTCACCATCAAACTTCCCAGCAGCCTTGAATAAAAAACCGAATTACTCTTGTCAAGACCTGAGAGCACTACCTTAACGCCGACTATTACATTCAGAATGCAGAATATCAGGTTAGATACTATCGCCGGGTAATCTACCGGATTTCCAAGACCCTGCATTATCATCACAAAGACAACTGATGCAGTCAAACCTGCTAATACAACCCACACTGAAAACTTCACATATCCCGTCTGATCCTTCAAATCTTTCCGTTGTCCTTTTCTAATTGCTTCTTTTTCCTGGCTTCCTTATCCAGCTTTGTGAGGTATTGTATCTTCATAAAGAAGCTGTAAAATCCCCCTCCAAAACCCAGGAAGGTTAAAATCAGTGTAAGCACCGGGAAAGTATCGAAGACCCCCTTATCCAGCCAGTAACCCAGGAAGAAAAAAAACACTATTGTCACTGCAAGCTGGATACCGAGCCCCGAATACTGCATTGTCCGGGAATCCGTTTGTATCAAGGGTTTTGACACTATCTCCCTTAAAGAACTTCGTTTATTTTTAGTCTCCATATTTATATATGAGCCTTAAATAAACAAACTTAAAATTAACGAAATCGCCCCTCAAAAGCAATTGACTAATTCAGGGATTTGGAGAGTTTTTTTGAGATTAGAACATAAATCGTAAATTATACTGCCTAAAAAAACCGCCCAGCCAAACAAACTGAGCGCCCCTAATGTTGTCATTCCCGCGGAAGCGAGAATCCATTTTTATAGCCGTTGTTGGTGTTTTAGCGAAGCGTCACCAACAACACTTATACTACTTCACCAGCACCATCTTCTTCACCATATTAAATGCCTTTCCGTCATCCACGCTGATCCTGTAAAAATAAACCCCGCTGGCAAGCCCTGAACCGTTAAACTCACTCACATATCTGCCTGCTGTCCTGAATTCGTTATTCACCAGCTTCACTACCTCACGTCCTAATATATCATATATCACCAACTGCACCTTTCCCTCTTTCGGCAGCGCGAACTGTATCTT
>JAEYVS010000005.1 GCA_023429265.1 Bacteroidota bacterium
GTATTTCCGAAAGAGCTGCCGTAAATAGGCTGTGTATTCCAGTCATTACGGGCATTAATGTCCCTGACGGAAAACCCGAATGCAAGATTCGGCTGAGGTCTAACTATTATACCGCCGTCAAATGCAACAGACGAACTGGAGACTTCCTCGAACAACTGCGAATAATAATATTTAAAGCCTACCCCGATGGATACCTGGTCGCTGACTATGAATCCGAGCCCGAGCGCAAACTGGTTATCAAATGTAGAGAAAGTACCTATCTTACGTGTATCATTATCCCGTCCATCGATATCGCCGACACCTGAGTTTAGCCAGGAGATGGAAATACCCGCGCCGCGTATCTGCTGGTTTGGGAATTCAAATCTCTTTGCAAAACCGAGGAAATTCAGCTGGCGGTCAAGACTCATAAAGGTATAGCCGACATTTACAAACCCTTCATCCTGGAAAGTTGCCAGAGCAGGATTGTAATAGCCGGACACATCCCCGAATATGTTCGCGACCATCGCGTTACCCATAGAGAGTCCTCGCGCGCCAAAGCCAAGCCTGGCAAATGAACCCGCGAAGCTGCCTGCCTGCGAGTATGCGGCTGTGTGTGACACAATGATCAGTAAAATTGTAAGTAATATCTTTCTCATCTAATATTGTTAGCGTGACAATTTATAATAAAAGTTAATGCGTCTTATTGTAATACAAGAATTTTACCCCAGTACTCATCCTCACCGTCTATTTTGATGCGATAGAAGTAAACCCCGTTATCCACCTGGCGTCCTTTGTCGTTTTTGCCGTCCCATTGCGTGAATATTTCATCGGGAGTGTTCCTTGTCGCGTTTTGAATTACAGTACGTACCGGGTACATCGCGAAATCAAATATCTTTATTGTTATCTGTGAAGTCGGCTTGCCTGTTTTATAGAATATCCTTACTATCTCATCGTCCGGAGCAAACGGGTTTGGCGCGGCGTAAGTCTTTGTATCTGAATTTATGTCAATTGGCGTAATTGCCCTGAAAACCTTCCACTGTCCAACCCACGGCTGACCGAGCTCGACCGTGCGAAGAAGTCCATCAGCAGATCCAATATATAGAGTATCGCCAATGTGATGAGCTGAATAAAAGAGCGGTGTAGTTATAAGGTCATTCGTCTCAAGGTCTACAATGGTACCGGCTCGTGCCCAGATGAACTCGCCATAATTCGCGCGCCATAAGCCGTCATTGGTCAGAGCATAAACTATGGAGTCCTTAGAGCCTATCCCGTTGGAGGCGATATCCTCAAGCGTATTAAACCAGGTGAAACCACCGTCTGATGAATAGCTTAGCGAATTGCTTTCGTTATTATCATCAGCAGGACGACTTGCAGCCCAGATTACCTGATTTGACTGGTAAAACTGCGCGTGCATATTAACGATGAAATTTCCGCCTACACCATCTGTTGATGCGGTGTGCGGGGTATTCTGGTAATTATACTTCCTCCAGCTTTTTCCCCAGTCAGTGGAGCGGTTGATACCGTCTGCTGTACCGACGAATAAGGTGGAGTCATTTAATTTTTCTACTGTGAAAGCTCTGTGATTAAGATTTTGCAGAGGATCAACTTTGAAATTGTATGTTCCTCCAATGTATATACTATCAAGATTATCCGGCGGAAGCACCACTCTCTGCCAGGTATTACCGTAATCCGTTGACTTTCTCAATCCTCCCGCGAAGGAAGTGATCCATATTGTGTAATTTCCGGGGTCGCCCTCTGTGCGGGTGATGGTCATATCATAAGAAAGATTTGACTCAGGAACTACTACTGCAAGCGCCAGCAGGTTATTGCTGCCGTAAGTAATGATCGTGTCATTAAGTCCATCCATGGGCTGTGGGAATGATTCCCAGTTCAATCCGTAATCCGTGCTGACCTTTATGCCTGTACCTGTAGGAATGGGTTCTTCATTTATTTCCTGCGTGATGGCTGTTCCCACGGCAACAACTTTTTCGAAAACGTTAATGCCTGAGATATCGTCCTCGCCAAAAGGGTCTATCCCAAAGTAGCTGTCGAATGTGTTAAAGTTGTCTCTTGTTCTCATTACACCGCTGCCGGTACCGAACCAGACTGTATCGCCATTTAGTATTATGTCTGTGATGAAGTTGCTCGCAGGGTATGGATTATTAATGGGAGTAACAAGGATCCGGGCATCCCTTTTTGCGTCCTTATGGTAAACTGCGTAGTTATTATAGTTCTTCACTTTGAAGGCGTCAGGAAATGAAGTGGTCTGCGCCTGAAGTGAAGGCAGCGTGAACAGGGTGATTAATATTATTAGTATGTATTTCTTTATCATCATTTAAAGTATTACGTAAAGTATTATGGGAATTTAACGACTATTGTATCCACCAATTCTGCGCTGGGTACTCCCGAGCGATCTGTAACTTTATATTTGAATACAAAATTACCGACTAATGTTTGAGCTGATGTAATTTCAATTTTCTGAGAAAATCTGCTGTCCATTGCTACTGTATCACCGTGAGCTTCGATATTTCCATCATCGAACAAAGTGAATGGATTTCCTGTAGCAGGTTGTCCGTTTGGAAGAAATGTATTAAACACAACACTCTGGATATCACAATAGCCGTCTAAATCATTAGCTAATATCGAAAGTACATTGACATTTGAACCGGTTGGGGGAACAACTATCGTATCGGGAGCTATTAACCCCGATACAGTCGGAGCTTGATTAGCTGTATTAATAACCGGCAGATTATTTACTACCAGGTTGCTGAATAGTCCGAGTTCGTCTTCAGCGACGAATTGTATTTTATAATTTCCTACCAGGAGACAAGAAAATCCTGAGAGAGTGATGTTACCTGTGTATGTACCCGATCCTGCGTCTGTAAGTGTGAATACTCCTGCGGCTTCGTTTAATGGATTAAATACGGTTGCAGTGACCGATGATACCGGGTTCTGTGATGTGACCTGTACCGTGGCATCGAAGCTTATCTGCGGTGCAGCCGATGTCGTCCTTACCGTATCGACCGAAAGAGCAGTGCTGACAATGACCGGGGCTGAATACGTCGGATCTATGATCTCCGTATTGTCCTTTTCACAGGAGGATAGAAATACAACGCTCAGTAGAGCAAAAGATACAATGATTGAATTAGTTAGCTTTTTCAGGGTAACGGATTTAGTTCGGTAATCGATTCTTTAAATAGTAGACGTGATTTGTATAGGCTGAGTTAAGTTGTGAATTATTAAATACATCCCAAAATAGAATAATAGGGGTTAAGTGTCAATGACGTATTTTTGATGCATTTTTGGATCATATTATAACGCTATTTTTCGCTTAATCTTTGAGGTAAAATTTAGTAAAATCCCTATATTGTAACACCAAATCTATCTCTTATGGCTGAAAAAAAGACATTAACGGCGTTTTTACTGGAAGTTTTCTCAAAAATGGATATGGATGAGGACTTTATCTTTACCAAGGTCAAGAATAAGTATATAGGATTTAGCCGGGGGGAGATGATATCGGGTATCGCGAGGCTTGCGGACAGGTTAACTGAAATGGGCTTAAAACGTGGTGACCGGGCGGCAATAATCGCGGCTAACAGCACGGAGTGGGTGGTGACTGATTTTGCGTGTATGTACCTGGGGGTGGTGACGGTACCTATTTATAATTCTCTCAGCCCTGAGCAGATAAAGTACATTCTTGCCGACTCCGGGGCGAAGGTGTGCTTCATCGCTTCGTCATTTATTATGGATAAGGTGCTGAGTGTCAGGGATGAGCTGCCTGAGCTGATATCCGTGGTGAGCTATGATGATTTCGATGAGATGAATAGGAAGGAAGATGTGGTCTATTTCTCGGAAATGATGCAGGAGGGAATAAATAAGTCCGCACAGGAAGCAATGAAGAAATTGGGGAAGCTATCTGAAAGTATAAATGAAGATGACCTGCTTACTATTATATATACATCCGGTACGACCGGGCAGCCGAAAGGTGTGATGCTCACTCATAAGAATATTTATTCTAATCTACAGTCGTGTCAGAAGGTGCTGAAAATTGATAGCAATGATGCGTTCCTGTCATTTCTTCCTTATTGCCACGTGTATGAGCGGACGGCGGGGTATTACCTTGCTATATTTACCGGGGCGAAGATATATTACGCGCAGAATATAGATACGATAGCCGTTCAGATGCCGGAAGTAAAGCCGACCATTGTAATGATGGTGCCCAGACTGCTGGATAAAATGTATAATAGAGTGCTCAAACGAGGAGAAGAAATGGAGAGCCCGGTTAAGAAGAAGATATTTTACTGGGGAGTAAAGGTGGCTGAAACACACAGGTACAAGAAAAATTCTCTGAAATGGAAGCTTGCGGATAAGCTGGTATTCAGTAAGATAAAGGAGAGGACAGGGGGCAGGATAAGGTATTTTGTTTCCGGAGGAGGAGCTCTGAATAAGAAGATCGGGGAGTTTTTCGACGGGGTAGGTGTATCAACGCTGGAAGGATACGGAATGACGGAGACATCGCCTGTGATATCGGTCACGCGCCCGGAAAAGATAATTTACGGTACGGTAGGTAGGCCTCTGGACGGTGTTATGGTGGATATTGCCGATGATGGAGAGATATTGGTTAAAGGCGACCTGGTAATGAAAGGATACTATAAGATGCCGGAGGAAACTGCTGAGACTATTATTAATGGCTGGATGCATACAGGAGACATTGGAGAATTCGATGCGGACGGAAATCTGAAAATAACCGACAGGAAGAAGTCGCTCTTTAAAACGTCGGGTGGGAAGTATGTGGCTCCAACGCAGGTAGAGGATGTGATAATGAGGCTTAATTTTATCGACCAGGCAGTGGTGGTGGGAAATGGAAGGATGTTCGTGACCGCGCTGATAGTACCTAACTATGATGAGCTCAAGGTCTTTGCTAAGAAGAATAATATAGAAAGTGATAATATGGATGAACTAATGAAAAATCCGGAACTGATGAAGGCGATGGACAGGGAAGTAAAGAAGGTCCAGTCTGAACTCGGCGCGCACGAGAGAGTGCGAAAATTCTCCATACTGCCGAATCCAATGACCGTAGAGTCCGGTGAACTAACGCCTACACTGAAAGTGAAAAGGAAGGTGGTCGAGGACAGGTACTCGCAGCTGATAGAGGAAATGTATCGGATTTAAGTTATCTAACTATGAAAAAAGATATTCTTAAACTACATTTTAAATATTAAAACAATTGATAATCTAAAAAATTAGTTTTGCTCTTGACTATTGTAAAGTAATTTGTGACATTCTAAAAGACCTACACTAAATGAGAAATAGTATCCCGGGTCAAAAATTTTCTGGCAAAAATATATAATTGAAAAAGGCTTTATATGTTTTTTAAAGCATAATAATTCACTTTTTAATCAATTAAATTTTTGGAGGTTGTCATGAAGCATTTCTTCTGTTTATATATTTTTGTTTTAATATGTTTTGGCCCTAAAGCAGCTCTTTCACAATGGGGTGAGCATGTAGTATCTTCTATTCCCGATTTTTATTGTGGGGAATTAGATAATAGCCCTCCACCACCTTTTCCTTTTTTTCAAATGGACAATGATACTCTTAAAGTATTAGTAGTATTTTGTAACTTTCCCGCAGATAGTGGAGGAAACTTTGATATCCCTGGTACTATTTATATGCAACATTGGCCAGGAGCTAGTAGTCAGGTAAAACCATCTTGGGCTGACTCAATAATATGTCCCACAACCACAAATGTATGGAATAGGTCATTGACTGGCTTATTTAGAGATGCAAGTAGAGGGAAGTTTTGGTTAATTGGAGACGTTTATCCCGACTTATACATATTTGAACATGGTGTGAACTATTATCGGGATAATGGGGGGACTTTAGGTGTAGCTGTAAAAGAATTACTAGAGCACGTTGATGAAAGTGTCAATTTTGCCGATTACGATAGACTAGATCCTAGCGACTTTGATGATGACAATAATAGAAGAGAACCTGATGGAAAGGTTGATTTCATTTTTATAAATTTTCGGTTTAATAATGCACATACAATTGAAGGAGGAGGATATTCAGGGCTTGCTAAATTAGGAGGAAGCAGTTCCACATTTGGAGGTTCTACAACATCAATTACATTAGATGGAAAGCAAATTCTAGCAGGACACCCTGGATCAGGAGCTATTTATGAAATGTGGACACCATGGCATATTGCTGTACCTGCACATGAATTCGGAGAACACTATGGTTATGGAGTTAATCATTCTACTGGTTTAGGTTCACATAATATCCAAGCAGGTGCACTAGCATCCGCTTATGATAGAGAATGGCTAAATTGGAATACAGGTATACAGTATACCCCTACAAGTAATACATCAATTACTTTAAGAGATTTTATTACAACTGGAGATTATATTAAAATAGTAAGAAATTCAGGTGCTGACACTCTATATATAGAAAATCGAAGAAGAATTAGTTACTACGCTTCAGAGCAATATAAAAATTGGAAATGGCTTGCTAGCGAACCATTTTATCCTCATCACCCAGATTCAGGATTATTAATTTATCATAATTACGGTTTAAGAACATTTGCAACTGAATCAGCAAACGGAAGATGGAATTGGCAAATGTGTAGTTCAAATCAATTTAAATGTGATTGGTCTTCTAATACTTTTAACATTTGGTATCAACAAGATTTAAATAGATATGGTGGATTATCAACTTTTGATTTATATAAAAAGAAAATCAAAGATGAAAATTGTAATACAATAACAGGTGTCGATACTGTTAATTATAGAGGCGCAGGAGGTGATAGTAATACGTGTTTCGATGTTGGTTATAATGAAGTCTTTTCCCCATGGAGTAATCCCCCAGTATATATGGCAAGTTCAAATGACAGTTTAACAATAGAAATAGCAGGAAGGGATGAGAATGGTGATATGATTGTAAACGTGTACTTTACAAATATTTTAAACGCTGAACCTTCCAAAACTCAGGAATTAGTAGTCACGGAAGATTTTATCGGCTCTACTGAAACAGTTTTTCATCCACGACTTGATTGGGAGCATAATTTAGAGCCAGATTTCGATCACTATAAAATATTAAGGGGCGGAATTGTATATCCTGGGGTTGATCCAACTTATTCACAAATAGCAACTACATCAAATAATTATTTTATAGATAATTCGGTAACTCTTTATACTGCTCAGTCAGGAAGTGGAGCATGCACTTATGAATATCAAGCAGTTAGTTACAGAATCGTTGCAGTCGATAAGTCAGAGAAAGAATCAGTGCGTTCAGAAAGAGATACTATTTGGGGATATAGTGATCCCTGCGCTCCAGAAGAAAGGCCATTTGGAAATCAATTAGAAAATTTTGAATATGGACTTTATCAGAATTATCCAAATCCTTTTAATCCTGAAACTATTGTAAGATTTAGTCTTAAAGAACAATCTTTCGTTAGATTAAAAGTATATAATGTTTTAGGTCAAGAAGTTGAAACTCTAATAAACGATGTAAGGGATAAAGGAAATTATACTGTTGCTTTTAATGCAAAAAATAGAAATCTTTCTAGTGGAATTTATTATTATAAATTAGAGGTTTATAAGGGCTCCCAGATAGCTTATTCCTCGATAAAAAGAATGGTATTGATCAAATAATACTTAAAATGAAAACTTTATTTGTATTAGTACTATGTTTAATGGGAGTTCATTCAATTTATTCTCAGCCAGGTTGGGTCCATAAAAATATTGGATCAGGAAATTTGATGTCCGTTAATTTTATTAATAATTCAACCGGGTTTATGTTTCGCAGTGATAAATTTCTCTTAAAGACAACCAATGGTGGATTAAATTGGATTGAAACATTTCTCAACTCTGAAACTGGCACTGTTAAGAATGGGATGTTTTATGACAATAATGTAGGAATTTATTTTATGCAAGGAACTATATGGAGTGGTAATATCTTTACCACAACTAATGGCGGATCTACATGGAATCAATCTTTACCCCCATTTCAAGGAAATTTATTATTAAACAAGGTAATTATGATAAATCAAACAACTGGTTACGCATGTGGATCCATGGTTGATATAGATTTACCAGTTGATGGAGTAGTATATAAAACCACAAATGCAGGATTAAATTGGAATGTAAATTTTTTCGCCGGCTTTGAATGTGCTGATGTGTACTTTGAAGATAAAAATGGAGCCTGTAATTGCGATGGTTTTTTTAAAAGCACAAATGAAGGCACTAATTGGACTTATATTTCAGGTCTTCCCTCGTATAAAGGAATGTTTGATAATCCCCTGGATGATACAATATTTGTGTCAGATACGCGAGGAATTGTTCTAAGATCTACTAATAGCGGATTATCATTTGAAAACTTAGTAACCAATAACACAAAACCAGTTCGCAAAGTATTTTTTATAGATAATAAATATGGTTTTGCTGTCGGAGATAGTGGTTTAGTAATACGCACTACTAATGCGGGCAATAATTGGTTCTTTCAAGCAACTAATACATTTAAGGATTTAAATGATGTTTGGTTTCTAAATAAGGATTCGGGATTTATTTCTGGTGATAGTGGCTTACTCTTGATAACAAATAATGGTGGCGTTACTTCTCTCACTCAAAATTATCAACTTATACCCGAAACCTATAATTTATTCCAAAATTATCCGAATCCGTTTAATCCAAATACTACAATCCGTTTTGACATTGTAAAAAATAGTCGAACAAAGCTTTCTGTATATGATATTACTGGCAAAAGAATATCAATTTTAATAGATCAACAACTTTCCCCGGGGTCTTATACTTATAGTTTTAATGCTGAAAATTTGCCCGGTGGAGTTTATTTCTACAGGATCGAATCAGCAAATTTTGTTCAAACAAAAAAAATGCTGCTTATTAAATAGGACGAATCTAAAAATATTAATATCCAAAAAAGCGGGCTTTAGTACTATAAAGCCCGCTTTTATTTTATAAAACAAGTTTTTAACTTTTAACTAAAATGCCTTTTTCTCCTCCTTCCCAAGCCCCGGCTTGGGAAGGAACCTCAACTTTTCTAACAACCTCGTTCCAAAAATTTCTCTCAGTGCGCCTCGGGAATAAAACCTCAACTTTTAACTTTCAACTTTCAACTTTTAACTAAATTATGCCTTGACATTCACCGTAAATATTACTATCTTTGTATAGATTTGAACGTAGTATATTCTCTCGTTCTTTGACGTATAATTTGAATTACTTACTCTGCGAGCTCCGTGTCTCTGTGGCAAATTATTTCTTTTGATAAATTGAATAAAATTCCACCGGGAAACACCCTTTAAGAAACTCTTGTTTTTACAAACCCAATTTCCCAACCAAAAGCAAAATTTTTATAAACACTTAAAAAATCAACAAAACCATTTTTAAAACCTCAAACTGCCAATTATGAAAAATCAACACCTTAAAAATCAAAGCTCCACTACTAAACAATATCTTCCTGTAAAATCAATTTCACTTTTTTAAAACTTTAAACTTTAAACTTTAAACTATTTGGGGTTTACCGTCAATCCTGCCGGTCCGTACCAGGGTCGGATAACGGGCTGAAGCAGTCCGCGCTGTACAGCCGGATCGTTTTGCATAAGAGCTTCCGCTTCCTCCTGTGTCGCCACATCAAGGATTAGTATTCCACGCATTACATTTTTATCCAGGAAGGGACCCGCTAGCTTGCACTTACCTTCTTCCCACATTCTTGTGATATTATCCAGGTGTCCTTTCTGTACTTCCATTGCATCGGCTGAGTCGAGAGTTGGACGGTCGGGAGCGGAATTCAGGAATACGAAGAAATACTGCTTCATTTCGAATTCCGGTTCAGGGGCTGAGGTGGTATCATCTTGTGCCATTGAGGGTAATGTGATTAAGATTAAAAATAGTATTGTAAGCAGGATTTTCATTTTTTATCTGTTTGTTTAAACAAATATAATTTTGCGGCATTCAGTAAACAACGGAATTCGAAGGATAAATTCAAAATAGCAATATTGAAGAAGCGTCTATTTTAACAATGTCATTTTTTTTGTGGATGTAAATGCTCCTGCGCTAAACTTATAAAAATACACTCCCGAGGGTAGATTTGACGCATCCCAGGACATCGAATGAGCTCCAGCTGGTAAATAAGTATCAATCAGGGTTTCGATAAGCTTCCCCGTCAGGTCATAAATATTGAGACCTACATACTCACTTCTCCGGATGCTGAATGTAATATTCGTCGTTGGATTAAAGGGATTCGGATAATTCTGATAGAGACTGTAACCATCGGGAAGATGCCCGGTTCCAGGTTCGATACCGACAATACCCTGTCCTTCGGTTATGGTGTAAAACTGATTTGGAGTTAGATTCGTGAACGTTTCAGTGCTGCCACCGGGCCATTTTACGATTACAGTGTCTATCATAGTGGTATTACCGAGCCCGAACTCTTTATTAAGACTATTCTGCGCGTTATATCCCGTCTGCCCGGATATCTCGCGTGTCTGTGTAACGGGCGAGCCCTTAATAACAGCCTTTAGGGTTATCCTTGCGCCTATAGCGGATCGGTTAGTCGTAGTGCCTTTGAAAAGAATGTTAACCCAATTATTGGAGTTGCCGTCATTTTGGTAAAGGAAATTGCTCTGAGCTGTGGGCTGGTCACCATTTGTTACATACAGGTCTATGTCGCCGTCATTGTCATAATCTCCCCAGGCAGAACCGTTAGATCTTCCGGCATTATTCACGATATCACCGGCGGTTACTTTTGTAAAACTTCCATCGCCATTATTAGTGTAGAGAGCATTGTTTTGATTATTGTCATTAGCAACAAAGAGGTCGAGATTGCCGTCATTATCGTAGTCACCCCAGGCAGATCCAACGCCATCTCCACCGTCATTTACTATTATGCCGGTAGTAACTTTAGTGAAATTACCCAAGCCATCATTATTATAGAGAAAATTATTCTCACCAAAATAATTAGTCACAAACAGATCGAGATCACCGTCATTGTCGTAATCAGCCCAGCTGCCCCCCGGTGAATTTCCGCCATCGGTTACAATGGGTCCGGTGATGATCTTAGTGAATGTTCCGTTGCCGTTATTATGGTAAAGGAAGTTATTCTGTCCGGCTCCGAAGTTAGAATTAGCAACAAACAGATCCGGGTATCCGTCATTGTCATAATCTCCCCACGCGCAACCCAGAGAAGAACCGCCCTCATTAACGATATCACCGGTGGTTATCTTAGTGAAAGTACCGTCCCCGTTTCCTTTGTAAAGGGCGTTATTCTGATTGAAGTTGGAAACAAAGATATCGAGGTTTCCATCGAGGTCATAATCTACCGTAGAGCAGTCCCAGGAGCCGGAAGGGTCATTCACAATACTGCCGGTTGTTATTTTGGTGAATGATGTACCGCCTGAGTTTATATAAAGAAAGTTATTTTGATTCGCGCTTGCTCCGCCATTCTCGACAAAGAGATCGGGAAAGCCGTCATTATTGTAATCGCCAAAGCATCCGCCGTAAGAAAATCCTCCGTCAGTTACGATCGTTCCTGTCGTTACCTTTGTGAAAGTGCCGTTACCGTTATTCAGAAAAAGAAGATTGTTTTGATTTACGATGTTCGCGACGAAGAGATCAAGATAGGAGTCATTATCATAATCGAACCAGTACGCGCCTTCTGAATATGATGCGTCATTTACAATGTCCCCGGTGGTGATGCGGGTAAAGGTTTGTGAATTTACCGGTGCTGAAATTAGTATGAGAAGAGAAAAAATCAGGGTAGATTTAAGGCTCATTTGCTTTAATTTTAAGTTACATTTTATTCGCTAATATACTAAAAAAGTTGCAATTCGCGCTGATTTATAATGATTTACCGATTAAAATTCAATCAACCAATGCTTTTGAGCTTAACAAAAAGCGAATAATTTCCAAGCAGGAAATTTGCATTCATTGTATATTTGAATTAATTAAAGAAGACAAAACTAATTTTAAAAATTTAAATAAAATACAATGAGCATTTTAGATCCAGTAGAAGACGTAACTCTCGACCAGTGGGCAGAGATAAACGCAAAAATGGCTTCGGGTACAACAGCTGAAGAAGCAATTAAAGATTACGGCATGGATATGCCTAAATGGGACAGAGTGAATGGAGAATGGCTCACAAGAATGAGCAATGACACATCATTCACCATCTCAACAAAATACGCAGCTGCATTTAATAACACAGCGACAGGAAATCTCGGAAGCGGTTCAGATGTGGATGCATCATCCTATCCTTTTGAAAAATACGTGGAGGCTATGGTAGCCCAGGATGTACTTGGAAAACAGGGGAGGGACGCTCAGGATGTGCTTAAGGATTTCGGTATGACAGTAGCAGATTATTCCAATGTGAGCTCCTACTGGTCAGGAAAGATGATGTCGGACTTTTCTCTGGCTGCGCAGATGGCAACATTAGACCAGCAGTTCAGAGCTAAGTATGAAGCAATGAAGGGTGAAGGCTCGCACGGCGACCTTGAATTTTAATTTGATATCTTATGAGTGAATTTAACGCAGAAATAGAAAAAGCATTCAGCACGGCTTACCACTCCGAAAGGGGCGGTAATGCCGGATGGTCAGAGTTGATGCAGTCATACGGAGCGGAGCCATTGACCGAAGAGGAGAAGGATGCCCTGTTGAAATCTGAAATGAAGATCACTCGCGGCGCATATCCCATAGAACTCAGGAGAGTGTATGAGGTCATTCTGAATAAGTATCCCAATGAAGCTATGGGCTTCGCGATGGACCATAAGGTTCTTGAGTATTACAATAAGATTAAACCATTCGGAGGGCTGAATGATCTATTCAGCAATGCCTCGATTGGGACCGCGAAGTATTCATCCGGATTTCAGAATGCAAAGCACAAAACAATGACTTGCAAGAATTGCGGCGCGCCAAGGCTTGAAGAGATGCAATATGATAATTGTCTTTTCTGCGGGAGCGAGCTATTCGAAAAAAAATCAGATCAGCAAACAGATCAACAATAAAAAATTATGGGACTATTCAGCAGTAAACCTGATGAGAATTCACCGGAATTCCAGGCGCTTGTAGCGAGATGGGACGGGTATCTGACAAAGATCCAGGAAAGATATAATGAAGTTCTCCAGCAGGCGGAGGAGCCTCTTACCGGGATGATAGCCAACCTTCAGTATGATACGGTTGTAATGCATAATGTGCTTACCGGTCTGAAACATCAAACGGTCGAGCAGCTATCCGAAAAGATAGACCAGGGATGGAACAAGATGCAAAGCGAAATGTCGAATATCGGCGCGGACTGGGATATGATCTCCGGACAGAGAGTAAAAGGGGACACGATGAAGACCTGGCTGCAGGGTGAATGGTACACATTCCAGGTTAAAACCTATTCTAAAGCAGCAAATCAGATACTGGAAAACGTGAAGAAGCACATCGATGAAGCTAAGCTACACAGGTGCACACAGTGCGGCGCTGAACTCCCAATCAAGACATATTCATTCGTGGCTATAAACCTGAAATGCGACAGCTGCGGCTCGGTGAATACATACCAGCCGGACGACAGAGTTAGAGCACTGGAATATTATGTGCTTAATCATTTTGCCGAAGAGAAAGCAATGCCGCATAAGATCGCAACCAAGTACGATAAGAATGCCGGCGCAGAATATTACAAGACTTACTACGGCTTTTTGATGGAGAATGTGCCCGAGAAGAAGGACCTATATGAGAGACAAATGAATGAGAGAATTAAATGGGTCAGCGGGAATTCGGTGTTTAGTGATATATTGTCCTGGTAAGTTTAATAATAAAGCCCGGGAGCTGTATATAATGCCCCCGGAGCTTCTTCAGACGGATTACTTGCTTAATACAAGTTTCCTGATTTCTACTACATTGTTAAACCTGAGACTATAAAAGTAAACTCCTCCGGGAAGACCAACACCATTCCAATTGTATTCATAGCTTCCTGCATTCATATTTTCATTTACTAATTGAGCAATCTTTCTTCCAAGCATATCGTAAATGCTAAGATCAACTTTCCCTTGTCGTGGTATATCAAATCCTATACTTGTTGAAGGATTGAACGGATTCGGATAATTTTGGTGAAGCTTAAAATTCCACGGGAGATTACCCGTGATATTGTTAATGGATGTAGTTTTCTCATATTTAAGAGCAATATAATCAAGGCCGGATACTCCTCCTGAACTATTACCGCTTACATATACAAAATCATTACTAAAGACTTCTATAAAATATCCGACATCACCGCCATTACCCGGACCGGCATATGATTTAATCCATTGTTGACTTCCGGCAGATGTATATTTAATTGTAACAATGTCAGTTGACGTTCCGCTCTGAACGCTTCCTCCCGTTACGTATGCATTTCCATTATCATCCAGAGAGATTGAATGCGCATAGTCATTGCTAAGGTTCAATGGTCCGTGGTAGTTCGCGAGCCATTGCTGGCTGCCTGATGAATCGTACTTTATAGTAGTATAGTCTGAAAAAGTACCGGTCCCTGTTGATGTGCCTGTGATGAAGACATTTCCATTCTGATCGATGGCAATATCGTTTGCTTCGTCCTGATTTGAGGCAGTACCATCATATCGTCTTACCCATACTGAGTCACCGTTTGAGTTGTATTTAATTGTAAGGTAATCAGCGCTCGATGCGGCTGCAGTATTTCTGCTAAAGCCCGTGATACATAGATTTCCAAGAGGATCCAGTACCATTGCGGTTGGTTCATCGTAATTATTCCCGGGTCCGTTGTATCTTTTTACCCAAACGGAATCTCCTGAAATATTGTATTTAATGGTTGCCCAATCAACACTTGTTGATGAGTTGAATGTATTTCTGCTTATACCTGTAACGTAGAGAATTCCCGAGCTGTAAAGGATCTCAAGTCCCGAGTCGAAGTCATTTCCGGGTCCATTATACCGTGAAGCCCATTGAAATACTCCCGCGGCATCATACATCAG